>CAZDMM010000338.1:0-7816 GCA_964505845.1 uncultured Caldilineaceae bacterium | reverse complement strand
TCTAACACCGGTTAGTTGACAATTATTCACATAGGTTAGTTGACAGTACGCTTAAGCCTTGTTTTTGTTTTAAAGTTAAATCATCCACCTGGAGGTGAAGGTGCCCGAAGGGATCGGCGAACGGATCAAATTTCTGAGGCAAAAACGCCAGTTTACCCTGGCAAGGCTGGCTGAAAAGTCTGATTTGTCGGCCAGCCACCTGTCGCAAATTGAGCGTGGCAAAACCTCTCCTTCGTTGATGACCCTCAACAGCATTGCTCAAGCCCTGGAAATTAATTTGCGGGACCTGTTCGAGTCAGAGCAGGATCAAATCTATCTTAACCGTACCTTCCCCGCGCCAAAAGCGGAGGAGACCCCTTTCTCAATGCTGCCTCTGACCAGGCAGGGCAGCGGCTGGGATTTGCAGGTGTCCTGGTTGAGCCTGGGGCCTGGTCAAACTCCGGTGGATCTTGAACCTTATCCCGGCGAATTCCTGGTATTTGTGCTGGAAGGAACGCTTCGGCTTAGGATTGAGGGTGAAGACTTTGCGTTGCAGGCCGGCGACAGCCTGCACTCCGACGCCCGCCAACAGCACCGTTTATGCTGCGCCGGCCGCCAGCCATGCCAGGTGATTTGGTGTAATTCGCCTCCCAGAGAAGATATAACTGCCGTCGAAAGGAGGTCGCCAGTCGTTCAAGAATAAGAATAAAGTAACGTGCTCACCGGGTAAACTTGGAGATTAGAGATGGTTAGTTTGAGTCTCTGCCCAAAGCGTCCAATCTCTAACCTTCCCATTTCAAGTTGTCACTGGAAGCAGTGGTGATGTCAAACTTATTTTATAAGGAGGACTGAGATGAAGAAGTTGTGGATACCGTTGATTTTTATGCTGTTGCTGCTGGCTGCCTGTAGTGGCGGCGCCGGAACGGAACCGGCAGCCCCGGCCCAGAAAGCGGCAACCGAGGAACCCGCCCAAAAAGCAACCGCAGCGCCCACCCAAGAAGCCCCCGCAGCCACCGAGGCCGCTGCTCAAGAGCCGGCCGCCGCCGGGAAAAAGGTGCTGCGCGTTACCTTCTCCTGGCCCAACCGGATTGATCCCGCTGTGGGCAACGATTATGCCAGTTCCACCTCACTGGCAAACCTGTATGACACCCTTGTTTTCCCCAATGCCAAAGGCGGTGTTGACCCCTGGTTGGCCGAGTCGTGGGATGTTTCTGATGATAACCTCAGCTTTACTTTCCACCTGCGCAAAGGGGTCAAATTCCACGATGGCAGCGAACTGAAAGCCAGCGATGTGGTTTACAGTTATAACCGCCTCAAAACCATCGGCGAAGGTTACGCCTACCTGGCCACTGCCGGGGTCAAAGAGGTGAAGGCCACCGACGACGCTACCGTGGTCTTTACCCTGGAACAACCCAGCGCCTTGTTCCTGCCCAGCCTGGTTCGTCTTTATGTAGCCAGCGAAGCCCAAGTCAAACAAAACACTAAAAAAGATGGGCCTTATGGCGAGAATGGCGATTACGGCAAAGAGTGGCTCCAAACCCACGACGCCGGCTCCGGGCCGTATAAAGTCAAAGAGTTTCCCCTGGAACAATATCTGCTGATGGAGAAATTTGGCGATTGGTGGGGCAAGTTCAACCCTAACGCCCCCGAAGAAGTGCGCTTTATCGGCACCACCGAAGCCGTGACCGTGCGCAGCCTGATGGAGAACAAGGAACTTGAAATTACCGACCAGTGGCAATCCTTTGAAGCCTACCAGGCCCTGGAGAAAATCGCCGGGGTAAAAATTGCCCCGCTGCCCTCCATGTCCTCCTTCTACTATATGGTGAACACCAAAAAGGCCCCCACCGACGACATCCACTGCCGCAAAGCCATGGCTTACGCCTTTGATTACGACGCCGCCGTGGGCCTGGAGTGGCCGGGCACCAAGCAGATGGTCGGGCCGGTGCCGGCCAGCCTGGCCGGGCATGACCCCAATGTGTTTACCTTTAAACGCGACCTGGATAAGGCCAAAGAAGAACTGGCCCAGTGCAAGTATGCCAACGAACTGGATCAACATCCGGTTGATGTCAGTTGGGTGGCTGAAGTGCCTGATGAGGAAAAGTGGGCTTTACTGTTCCAGTCGAACATGGCCGAGATTGGCATAAAAGTGGATGTGGTCAAAACACCTTGGCTGAGCCTGGTCGAGAACACCAGCAAACTTGAAACCGCGCCCAGCATCGCCACCATCTACGTCTCGTCTGACTTGCCGGAAGCCGGGCTGATGCTCAAACAGCGCTATCACTCCAGCACCACCGGCACCTGGCAGCAGAATGAGTGGCTGCAAGACAAAGAGCTTGACAAGGCCATTGACGACGCCCTGGCCACCCTTGACGAAAAGGCCCGCTTTGACAAGTATGCCAAGATTCAGGAGCAGTTGGCCGAACTGGCCCCCTCTATCTTCATCTACGACCAGGTAGAGAAGCACGCCTATCGTGACTGCGTGGACTGGCCCGCCGCCCGCAATGAAACCAGTATTGTTATGGGCTACCAGCTCTTTGCCGCTCAGATTGGGGTGAATTGCCAGTAGTCGCCTAACCTGGACCTAAATCAGGTCACAGAGATTCACAGAGACAGCGCAGAGATTCACAGAGGAAATTTCAAATACTTTTGACTTTTTCTCTGTGTCTCTCTGTGTATCCTCGGTGTAACTCTATGTCCTCCGAAAGATTGTGATGCAGAAATGTCGTTATTAAATTTTTTGGCTCGCCGCCTCGTTCACTCAATCTTTGTGCTGTTGGGGCTGTCTATCGTCATCTTTGTTATTGCCCGGGTCATGCCGGGCGACCCGGCCCGCATGGCGGTTGGGGCGCGCGCCCCGCAGTGGGTGGTAGACCGCTTGCGTACCCAGATGCACCTGGACCAACCTCTGCCCGTGCAGTATGGCTATTGGCTGCGTGACGCCCTGCAAGGGGATTTTGGCCTGTCGCTGGTGACGCAGCGTTCGGTTACCAACGACATTGTAGAATTTTTTCCGGCCTCACTGGAGCTGGTTTTATTTTCGGGCATCATCTCGGCGGTGGGCGGTATTGGCCTGGGCATGCTCTCCGCCCGCCACAAAGACACCTGGATTGACAACCTGGTGCGTCTCTTTTCTTACGCCGGGGTGGTGACGCCTTCGTTTGTTTTTGCCATCTTTTTTATCCTCATCTTTGGCTTTGCCCTCAAGTGGCTGCCCATCATTGGCCGGGTGAGCGAAAACGTGCCTGTGCCTCCCCTCATTACCGGCCTGATCACCCTGGATGCACTGCTGACCGGCCAATTTGGCACCTTTCTCGACGCGCTGCGCCATCTGCTGCTGCCGGCCCTGTCGTTGGCGATGGGTTCCATTGCCCAGGAGGCCCGCATTACCCGCGCCACCATGGCCGATAATCTGAGCAAAGATTATATCGCCTCCGCCCGCGCCCTGGGTATTCCAGAGCGAATTGTCACCGGGCGCTTTTTGCTCAAACCCTCCCTGATCCCAACAGTTTCTATCCTCGGCCTGGATATTGCCTCCACCCTGAGCATCGCCTTCCTGGTCGAGCTTATTTTTAATTGGCCGGGACTGGCCCGCTACGGCATGGGGGCTATGCTGCGCAAAGATTTGAACGCTATCTCCGCCGTGATCCTGGTGATGGGCGCAGCATTCATCCTCACCAATATCGTGGTGGATGTCATCGTGGCCCGGCTTGACCCCCGCATCCGGCTGCGAGCGGCAAGGAGTGATTGAGCGATGACCGAAATGACCAATCTCAGGCAGGATACAAGCCTAACCTTTACCACCCAACAGATCAAACAGTTGCAGCGCGAGTCCCGGTCAGAGAACCTGGGGCGGGCCTGGTACAAATTCTCACATAACACCCTCTCCATTGTCGGCTTGGTCACCGTCATCGCGCTGATATTGCTGGCTGTTTTTGCCCCTTATGTTGCTCCTTATCCCAAGCATGCCGGGCCGTTCACCGACTTTGCCCATGCCAAAATAGCACCCAATGCCCAGTATCTTTTTGGCACCGACCAGATTGGCCGCGACATCTTGACGCGGATCATCTTTGGCCTGCGTTCTTCTTTGTTGATGGGCGTGGTGGTGCTGGGGCTGGTTGTCCCGCCGGGGGTGCTGCTGGGCATGCTGGCCGGTTATTTTCACGGCACATGGATTGATACCGTCATCATGCGCATCACCGACATTTTTCTGGCCGTGCCGCCCTTAATCCTGGCCCTGGCGGTCGCCTCGGTGCTGGAGCCGAATCTGTGGAACGGCATGCTGGCCGTCTCGCTGATGTGGTGGCCCTGGTACACCCGCCTGGTTTACGGCCTGGTGAGCGCCCTGCGCAACGAGTTTTTTGTCAGCGCCGCCGAGCTGACCGGGGCCAGTACCACCCACATTCTCTTAAAAGAGCTCCTGCCCAACATTGTCTCCCCTATTCTGACCAAGATGAGCCTGGATATGGCCTGGGTGATCATCATCGGCTCGATGCTCAGTTACGTGGGTCTGGGGGTGCAGCCCCCGGAACCCAGCCTGGGCACCATGGTATCCGATGGCTCGCGCTATCTGCCCGACCAGTGGTGGATTGCCGTGTTCCCGGCCCTGGCGATTGTGGTGGTCGTGCTCGGCTTCAATTTGCTGGGCGACGGCCTGCGCGATCTCCTGGCCTCGGAGGGGGTGTAGCCCCGAGCTGAAGCTCAGGGCTAAAAACAAAAGTAGGCTGAAGCCTACTCAGTTTTTAGTCGGCTTGAGCCGACTTGAGTTGTTAGCCTGAGATTTGAATCTCAGGCCAAAGGACGTTTTTATGGCTATATCTCCTCTGCTAGAAATCAATAACCTGCACGTTCAATTTAAAGTCTACGGTGGGGTGCTGAAAGTTCTGGATGGAGTGCAGTTCAAAGTCTACCCAGGCGAGAAAGTGGGTTTGGTGGGCGAGACGGGCTGCGGCAAAACCACCACCATGAAAGCCCTCCTGCGTATTTTGCCCATGCCGCCGGCCCGCATCCCCCAGGGTCAAATCCTGTTCAAGGGTGAAGATGTCCTCAAAATGCGCTCTCATCAATTGGGCAAGCTGCGAGGCCGAGGCGTCTCGATGATTTTTCAGGACCCCACGGCGGCGCTCAACCCGGTTTTTACCATTGGGCAGCAAATTGGCCCGGTCATCCAGCACGCCCTGGAAAGCGGCCAAAAATTGTCCGGCGCGGAACTCCGCCAACTCTCCGCCAAGCCGTTGCGCGAGGTGGGCCTGGCCGACCCGGAGCGGCTGTTAAACGCTTACCCCACCCAGTTGAGCGGCGGCATGCGCCAGCGGGTCTGCATTGGCATGGCTCTCTCCACCAACCCGGAGCTGCTCATCGCCGACGAGCCGGGCACTTCGCTGGATGTGACCATTCAAGACCAGGTGCTGCGGCTGCTGCATGACCTGGTTGAGCAGAAGGGCACTTCGGTTATCCTCATTACCCACACCCTGGGCATCGTGCGCCAGTTGACCGACCGGGTTTATGTGATGTACGCCGGCACAATGGTCGAGGTTGCGCCGACACGCCGGCTGTTTGCCAGGCCGCTTCACCCCTACACCCAGGGGTTGATGGCCGCCGTGCCCAAACTCAGCGGCGGCGGCGTGGCCGGCGGCATCCCCGGCCGGCTGCCGCAGTATCTCGACCCACCCCAGGGCTGCCGCTTCCATCCCCGCTGCCCGCACGTGATGGACATCTGCCGGCGCGAGAAGCCGCCTTACTTCACCACCGAAGGGGATCACGAAGTGGCCTGCTTTCTCTACGCTCCGGAGGGGACGGTGGCCCCATGACCAAAGATATTTTGACCGTCAGCGATCTCAAAAAGCATTTTGTGATCAGTCATCAAGGCTTGTTAAAACGCGAGCCCATTACCGTCAAAGCGGTGGATGGCGTTTCTTTCAGCGTGCGTGAGGGTGAAACGTTTGGACTGGTGGGCGAGTCCGGCTCCGGCAAGAGCACAGTCGCTTACATCACCATCGGCATGTACCAGCCCACCTCCGGCAGCATGCAGTTTCGCGGGCAGAGTCTCTTTAGCAACGGCAGCCAGCGCCCGCTCTCGCTCAAAAAAGAGATTCAGATTGTTTTTCAAGACCCCGGCTCTTCCCTCAATCCCCGGCGCACCGTGCAGCAAATCCTGGAAATGCCGCTGCGGATTCACCAGCCCGGCAAAAATCATCTCTATGAAACCATTCGCCTGCTAGAAATGGTCGAGCTGCCGCCCGATTATCTCTACAAATACCCGCACATGTTGAGCGGCGGCGAAAAGCAGATTGTGGCCATTGCCAGGGCGTTGGCTACCAACCCATCGCTCATCATCCTGGACGAGCCAACCTCGGCCCTGGATGTGTCGGTGCAGGGCAAAATCATCAACCTGCTCATCCGTTTGCAACGTGAGTTCAATCTCTCGTATCTCTTCATTACCCACGACCTGAGCCTGATGCGCAACGTGGCCTCGCGGGTGGCCATCATGTATCTGGGTAAAATCGCCGAGGTGGCCGAAACCGCCGAGTTTTTTGAGCGGCCGCAGCATCCGTACACCCAAATGCTCTTGTCGTCCATCCCCGTTATTTCGGAGGAAGAGGAGGCGCTCAAGCCGCAAAAAATTGTTTCAAAGGGAGAAATTCCCAGCCCGGTCAATGTACCGTCAGGGTGCAGTTTTCACACCCGCTGCAGCTATGTTATGGATGTCTGCCGTAAGGTTGACCCGGTGATGGTCGAGACCGACCCCGGCCATATTGTGCGCTGCCACCTATTTGAGCAGCCTAAGCCTTAACGAGTTTATTTTGGGTGTTTGTAGCCGAGGCATAGGGATGCCTCGGCTTGGCGGATGAGATAGAGCTATTTTCTTAACGAGTTCATTTATGCGTGTTGCCAGTGACATCGGCGGAACCTTTACCGATCTGGTCTACCTTGACCCGCAAACCGGGGCGATAGGCGTGACCAAAGTTTCCACCACCCCGGCCAACTTTGCCGAGGGGGTGGTCGCCTCGCTGCGTAAGGCCGCCTTTAACCTGCCTCAAACAAGCTTCTTTGTACATGGCTCCACCATCATCATCAATGCGCTGACCGAGCGCAAGGGAGCCAAAACTGCCCTGATTACCACCCAGGGCTTTCGAGATGTTCTGGAAATTGGCCGGGCTAACCGGCCTGATTTATACAACCTTGCCTATACGAAACCAAAACCATTTATCCCGCGCTACCTGCGCCTGGAGGTGCGGGGGCGGATGAATTATCAAGGCGTCGAGTTGGAACCCCTGCACGAAGGCGATGTGCGCCGGGCGGTCGAATTTTGCCAAAAAGAGGGCGTCGAGGCCATTGCCGTGTGCTTTCTCCACTCTTACGCCAACGCCGGCCACGAAATCCGCTGCCGTGACCTGATCCGGGAACTGGCCCCAGAGATTCCCGTCACCGCTTCCTGCGAAATCACCCAGGAGTGGCGGGAATACGAGCGCAGCAACACCGCCGTCCTCAACAGTTACGTGCTGCCGGTCGCCCAATCTTACCTGGGCAGCCTGGAGCAAAAGCTGGCCGGCCTGGGCATGCCCAAAGTTTACCACCTCATGCAGTCAAACGGCGGCACGGCTACCTTTGAGAGAGGCCAAAAAGTGCCCATCAACGCCGTCGAGTCCGGCCCGGTGGCCGGGGTGATTGGGGCGGCGGTCATCGGCACAGCCCTGGGCGAGCCGAATGTCATCTCGTTGGACGTGGGTGGAACCACCGCCAAAACCTCGCTGGTTCAAAACGGCGCGCCCCGCATCACCACCGAGTACAAAATCGAGTGGCGGCGTGGCTACGCCGGTTATCCGATTCTGGCCCCAAC
>CAZDMM010000337.1:0-7822 GCA_964505845.1 uncultured Caldilineaceae bacterium | reverse complement strand
GCTACCGTAGCGCCGCAACGTGCTCGTTTCGCCGATTTCCAGCCCGCGCCCGTGGATGTCGGCCCGGTGTTTGTGCAGAAATTGATCCCAATAATAGCGGACTACCTGGGTCCGGTCGGTTAAGCGACCGTTGTCCAGCGGGCGCAGCCGCCGAAACTGCATGGCCCGCAGATGCCGGATAAGCGGCCAGCGCAAGAGAAGATGGCGCGAGGAGGCGAGGAGAGATAAAAATTTAAGTTCCAAATAATTTACCCTTTGATGCCCGTAAACTTGATCCCTTCCAGAAAATAGCGTTGGGCAAATAAAAATAGAATCACGAGGGGCAGGGTCGTCAGGGTGGCCCCGGCCATTAATAGACCCCACTCGGTGGTACGCTGGCTGCGAAAGGCAAACAAACCCAGGGAGAGAGGGTATTGACTCTGATCCGACAAATAAACCAGCGGGGTAAAAAATTCGTGCCAGGTCCACAAAAAAGTAAAGACCGCCATAACGACCAGCGCCGGGCGCACCAACGGCAGCATAATCTGCCAGAAGATACGAAATTCACTCGCCCCGTCTACACGGGCCGCATCGGCCAGCTCGATGGGTAGCCCCAGAAAGAACTGGCGCATCATAAAGATAAAGAAGGCGTTGCCAAAAAAGCTGGGCAGAATCAACGGCGCATACGAGCCTAACAGGCCCAGAGCTTTGAATAACAGAAAGGTGGGGATGAACATAACAATGGATGGGATCATCAGGGTGGAGATGGTCAGCAAAAAAAGCAGATCTCGCCCCGGAAAGCGCAAGCGGGCAAAACCGTAACCAACAGCCGAACAGGAGATGACGGTGCCGACGGTCACCGCGCCGGCGTAGTACATACTATTCCACATAAACCACAGGAAGGGAAAGCCGGGATAATTGGCCGCCTCGGTGAAGTTTTGCCACCGGATTGGATTGGGCCACCATTGGATCGGGTCTGAAAAAACTATCTCATTGGGTTTGAGCGCCGAAATGACCAGCCAAAAAAAGGGCGCCATAAAGGCGACAGCTATTACACTCAGAATTGCGTGGCGGGCAAAGGAGATCAACTGCTTATAGAGCAGCGGTCGTCCGATTTGGGCCGTCTCCAGATTGGCGCCTGGACGAGTTATTTCAGTTAACTGGGCCATAAGCTCTAGCTCCTCGTCCTTCATAACTTCAGACGGCCTGGTCATCGCTCTCGTAGAAGACCCATATCCGGGCCGTGCGGAAGATAAGCAGGGTGAGCGCCAGGATGACCACAAATAGGACCATCGCCAGCGCCGAGGCATACCCCATTTTGAAATAGCGGAAGGCGCTGCGGTAAATCAGCACCATGAACATCAGGGTCGCCTCAACCGGCTTGCCGGTGGTACCGCCAATCACCAACGCCTGGGTGAAAACCTGAAAGGAATAAATCACCCCCATGACCAGATTGAACAGGATCACGGGGGTGAGCAGAGGCAGGGTAATGTGCCGGAATTTTTGCCACGGCCCGGCCCCATCAATCTCGGCGGCTTCCAGTAAGGTTTGTGGAATATCTTGCAAACCGGCCAAAAAGATCATCGTGCTGACCCCGATGCCCCACAGACTCAACAAAACCAGCCCGGGTTTGGCCCAGACCGGATCGGCAAACCAGGATGGCCCAGGCAGCCCAACCATCCGTAACAGGTTGTTGATTGGCCCCGACTGTGGATCAAACATGATGAAGAAGACGAGGGTGCTGACAATGGGGGGAACCACCGAAGGGAGATAGAACAGGGTGCGATAAAGACCGATGCCGGCGGCGCGCAAATTCAGCACCAGGGCCACCGCCAGGGAGGCTGCCAGGCCCACCGGGACTGAGAACAGCGCGTAATAGGCGCTGTTGTACACCGACAGCCAGAAGGACGGGTCTACCGTGAACATCTCGGAGTAGTTGTTCAAGCCGGCCCACTCAGGCGACTCCACAATCGAATAATCCGTAAAAGACAGATAGATGGTGGCCAGTAGAGGATAAACGGTAAAAATGAGCAGGCTTAAAAGCCAGGGTAGGATGAAGAGAAAACCGGCCCGCGCCTCGCGTCGCCGTATCTCTCCCATGTACGTCCACGAATTTGGCCAAATAGACATTGCGTATCCCCCTTCCATACCCCCTGAGATGCCCGGCAGAACAGGGCTGATGGGCTGCTCAAAACGCCGGTTACCCCGCCAGCACTTTGTCGAGTTCAGCCTGGCACACCTTTTGGGCCTCGGCCAGGGCCTCTTTGGGCGAAGCGGTTTTGCTTAGAATCTGCTCAACTGTGCGCCCAATTTGATCATTGGCGAAATCTTGTATCGGCGAAGTCCACATGGGTGTGGCTACATTGAGTTGGCTGCGAAAGAAGGCTGTTACCTCCTCGGCAAACTTTTGGCCGCGCTTTTCGATGACAACGGCGGGGATTAAATCGGGGGGGACTTTCTTGTTGGCCGGCAGGTCGGGAATATTGGCAAACCAAACTTTAATCCCTTCGCCTGCCATATAGTCCAGATACTTAAAAGCTTCGGCGACATGTTTTGAACCTTTAGGGATCACCAGCCAGTTGGGCCAGTAGCCGGTTACCGCCTGGCTGCCGTTTGGGCCAACAGGGAAGGGAGCCACATTCCATTCTTTAAATTTGGCCTCTGCGGTGTAAAAATCCCCGGTATACCAGAAGCCCTGCACCACCATCGCCAATTTGCCCTCATGGAAAGCTGAAGGCTGCCCTTGATCGTTAACGTAGCCTCCCCAGTTCCCAGATGCTCTAATTTTGACCAGGTCGCCTTTATACTCTTCCTCCAGCCATTCCAGGGCGTAAGCCATCATCTCGATATTTTGCTCAGAGTCGATCGTATATTTGAGATTCGTGGCGTCAAAGAGTTGTGAGCCGTTCAAGGCTGACCAGATTGCAATTTCAACCGCCATGCCAAAAACATCGCCGGGGTTCGTCCAGGGGATAAAGCCCGCGCTTTCTAACTTGTCGCCCTTCCATTGGGTAAACTCTTTTGATAATTTACGCAGCTCATCCCACGTTTTTGGAAAATCTTCACGATTGGTAGAGATACCCCTGGCCTCAAACATCTCTTGATTGTAGAAGATGCCAAATGTTCCCGCCGTCGCCGGCAAACCATAGGTCTTACCTTTGAATTGGCAGCTTGCCAGCACGCCGGCCGGCCAATTTTCCATCTGCGAGTATTTGGAGCCGGCCATCAACTCATCAAGCGGTTCCAGGGCGTTGCGGGCAGCAAACGCAACCGGCGAGGTCCAAAGAATGGTCGAGTCGGGCGGGTTGCCGGCCGCGATATTTGCCAGCAGAACCTCGTTGTAGGCTTCATCCCCCGAATAACATTGAACCTCACTAATATCCAGCCCCGGTTCCACTTTCTCAAAGTTCTGGGCAATGGTGTTAAACCCCTGGCAGAACACATCCGAGCCGCCGGGAGTCCAAAAAGAGACTGTCACTTTTTGAGTGGAGGCCGCCGCTTCGGCCGGGGTGGCTGGCGCCGCAGCGGTGGGGCTTATCTGTCCCCCCTCTTGAGCCGGCGCCGTCTGGCCACAAGCGGTTAAATAGGCCGCCGCTCCGGTCAGCCCGGCGAATCTTAAAAATTCTCGCCGGCTTAAGGTTTTAGCAGGATAGAATTTGCGATTTACACTCATCTTTTGCTCCTTTGCATGCTAAGGTCAATCAGATAATACGCCGTTGTAGCCAAAGCCAATTTGGGCAGAATAGCCAACCCTCAACTAACTTTTTGGGCTGCCTCAACCCGCTCCTGCCATTTGGTTTGTTGTTGGACCAGCCAATAAAAGTTGCGAGAGACAGCGCGGGGCCTGGGAGGTGTACCAAAACCTAAAATATAAGCTCGTCGCGGGCCGTTTGAACGGTTGGGGCCGGTATAATGCAGGGTGCGGCAGTGATGAACCGTTGCCCCGCCCGCCGGGATGGGGCAGGCCACCGCTTTGGCGGCCAACGCCTCTGCGCCGTCCACCTCCAACCCAACGATCCGCGGGTCGTTGCCGATACTGTGGTGAGGTAATACCTCCTCATTATGGCTGCCCGGTATAAATTGCATGCAGCCATTTTGCAGAGTGGCTTCTTGCAAGGGAATCCAGATGCTCAACGCGTTATGCTCCAGCTCCGGCGCCCAATAAGCCTCGTCCTGGTGCCAGGGAGTTTCTACGCCGGTATGGGCCGGTTTCATAATGGCGTGTTCACCCCCAAAATCAGCTTCCGGCCCTAATAATTGGCGGGCAATGATAAGGGCATTGGCGCGGAAGACCGTGTTGAGAAGTTCGGGGGCGTATTTGGCCGGATTGAGGATCTGGGGCAGCACCGGGGTCTGATCATCCTCATCGGTACTGCTAAGATCAAGATGATTTCCTTCCTCACGTCCCGCTTTGATGGCAAAAAGATGATCATAAACGCCGCGTAGCTGCGCCACTTCTTTCGCCGTAGTGATAGCCGGAATGGTCAAATACCCTTCACGCTGAAAGAAAGCAATCTGGTCGTCAGTGAGTGTAAAAGTTGCATCGGACATATCTTTTATCCCCCTGGTTTGATGAAGACTGATTTAATGTCAAAACCGTGTCGCCTAAAAGTAACATCACTCCTTAAACAAAAGTAACATCACCCCCTTTCCTTATACCGAAAGACCCAAGTTGAGGGCCGCCGCCGCGCCGATCAGCCCCGCGTCGGCCCCCAGCGCCGCCGGCCGGATGGGCAGCTCGCGGGTGGCATCACTCCAGATGTGGGCACGGGTTGAGGCAATAAAGCTGTCCCAATACAAGCCGCCGGCCAGCCCCAGCCCCCCACCGACAATCACTGCTTCGGGGTCAAGCACATTGACCAGCCAACCGACGCTGTTGCCCAGGGCCGCGCCCGCCGTCTGCACTATTTCAATCGCGGCCGAGTCGCCGGTTGCTACGGCGGCCAACACTGCCAGACCCGTCGTAGCCCCCCGCAGATAGCGGGCCGCCAGCGCCGGACCGGAGGCATACTCTTCCAGTATCTGCTCCGTGACTGCCCCACACACAGGGCAAAGGGTGGTCAGCGGGCTGGAAGCCAGGATCAGGGCATTGCCCCGCGCGCCCGGATAGGGTCGCCCCTCCAAAACCAGGCAGGAACTAATCCCCGTACCGACGGTGATATAGACAAATGACTTGAAATCTTGCCCCGCCCCAAACATGGCTTCGGCCAGCGCGTGCGCCCGTACATCCGACTCGACTACCGCCGGGGCCAGCCGGGCCAAAGCCTCCCGGATGGGCAGACCACGCCAGGCAACGGTATGGCCGCTGGTGAGATTGCCCTGCAAATCTACCAACTCGCACACGCCCAGGCCAATACCGGAGACAACCGATCCCATCTGCGCCGCCTGGGTTAGCAGCGCGCCGGCCAGATTGAGCGCATCGCCCAGTACAGCCTCACCCCCTCGTTGGGGCTGGGTGGGGATCGTCTGTTTGATCAGGATGCGGCCCACCGGAAACTCCACCAACCCCCCGGCTATTTTGGTCCCGCCCACATCAAGGCCGATGGCGTAAACAGGTAAATTGAGATGAGAGTCTGAACCCATATCACTGAAGGATCGCAGCAAATAAGGAAACTTGAGTTTCTTTGGTTCTCTCAGTTCCTATGAATTCCCTTGAGCCGAATAACTCGGTGCAACACCAAAAAGAAAACTGACGGGCCGGCCGGAGATATTGTAATATTGGTGCGGCGCACCCTGGGGAATGTAGAAACCATCGCCGGGCTTGAGTTCAAACCAGCGCTGGCCGTCGTTCTCCGGGATACGCACATGCAGGTGGCCCTCTAACAGATACAGGCTCTCATCGCCCTGATGAAGCTGAACATCGCTCTTTTGACCGGGCAAAAGCTGTATTTTACCTACTGTTAAATGCTCCGTTGCGGCCAACAGCCCTACCAAAACCTGCTGAGTTTGCCCCTCCAACCCCCATAAAATATCCTGTTCACGCACAATCTGGATGGTAAACTTACGCCGGGCTTCTGTCAGAGCCATCGGCCAGTTACCCAACCATTCTTCCTGAATATATTTTGAGACGGCCAGATTAGGTTTGGTGCGGGCATAAGCCCCGGATGTGCCCTGGGCCGGCGGCGGGGCAAAGAGTTCCAGCACCCGCAGCGGCTCGGTGCTGTGGTTGAAGGCGTGGTGCCAGGTGTCGCGCCGAAAAAAGGCGGCTTCGCCGGGCAGCAGGCGATGCACCTCGCCCGTCTCCGGGTTGCTCAAGACCATCACCCCGCTGAGCACATACAGCACCTCGTCGGCGGCAAAAATGGTGCGGTAATCGTCGGAGTGGCGAAAGGCGCCACCCGGCGGCAGGCCAAAAACCAGTTGGTGAATCTTATCGCTGGACACATAGATCCAGTCGGCTACTTCACCCGACTCCGCGTCGCCCCACAGGTGGCGTGTGACCGTTTCATAGGGAATATGGGCCGGCCCGGTAAAAACGGGCCGGGGCGATGAGGCATAACCCATAGGGTCTTTTCCTCCCTTCAAAAATGTCGAACTGTTAAAAGCTCCGGTCGTGGGCCAGGTGAGCCGCTTCGCCCTCAAACGCCGGGTCGAAGATGGGCGGGGTAAAGGTGCTTTCAATCAATTTGGCCTGCCCGTCGCGGCCCGACTCCTGCGCTCTGAGCATGATTTCGAGGACATGATAGGCGTGCTCCGGGGTATTCAGCGGCGGCGTTTTCTGGTGGATGCACTCGACCAGGTGGCGCAGGCCGTCGGTCCAGGGCCAGGCCGGGTCGGTTTCTTCAAAAATCTGCCAGGCCCCCACCTCGTTCTGCCATAATTCGTAGCCTTCGGGGTCCCAATCGTCGCCCATCATTTGCATCGTCCCGGTGCTGCCGTACAGTTCGATGGCCGGGCAGCGATACTTTTGGATGGTAAAGCCGGTCGTCACCACCGCAAAAACCGACTCGCCAAAATCCAGCAGCACGTGGGCGTTGTCCTCGGCCTCAACCCGCATCATCTGGCCTTCCACCAACCGCTCCGGGATGGCCACGCCGGTCATGGCCATAACCCGCTTGACCGGCCCCAACAGCCCGGTCAGGCTGGTCACATTGTAAACGCCCAGGTCAAACAACGACCCACCGCCGGGTTGGTAAAACCACTGCCCCCACCACGGGCCGGCCCAGCCGTACAAGGCCCGCGCCGACAGCACCCGGCCAATGTCGCCCCGCCGCAGCCGCTTCCACAGAGTCTGGTAGGTGGGGCTGAGGATGATGTGGGGCGCGCACATCAGGTAGCCGGGGCTGCGTTTAGCCAGTTTGACCAATTGAGCTGCTTCATCCAAGCTGACCGCCATGGGCTTTTCTACCAACACATGCTTGCCGGCTTCCAACGCGGCGCGGGCCAGCGGGCCATGCTCCACCATCGAGGTCAGGATCATCACCAGCTCCACCTGCTCCGACTCAAGCAACTGCTGGGGGCTGGTTGTAAAGTTGGTGATGCCAAACCGCTCCCGGACCATCTCTCGCCTGGCCTCAACCACATCGCAGGCCATGACCACTTCAGCCTGCCCGCGCCCACGCAATCTTTCAATGAGCGACATGTACGGACCGCTCATCACACTGCCGCAACCAATAATGCCAATTTTGACCGGGTAAGACATAAAATTCCCTCCGAGATTCAAAAGTAATGGGGCTTAACCCACTCTGGTTTCATCACGTTTGGGCCGGGATTGGGGACAGGTCGGCAAGCTTCTTCAAGCCAACACAACGCTGATGCGGGGGGAACTGGACGTTTCATAAAGGCCAGCCTGGCGTTGGCTTTCTAACTCAAACCTAAACCGGTCGCCGCGATAAACCGCCTT
>CAZDMM010000336.1:0-7828 GCA_964505845.1 uncultured Caldilineaceae bacterium | reverse complement strand
TCCTGGTATTAGGTATGTTGGGAACGCTCATCGGGGTGCTGCGCTGGTACAAGCGCCGGTACAGGCCCTATCCGGAGTTAGTGCGCAAGCTGCTGCATATCGGCATGGGCCTGACCGCGCTGGCCTTCCCCTGGCTTTTTAGCAGCGCCTGGCCGGTGCTGCTCCTGGCGGCCATCACCGTGCCCGGCTTGCTGCTCTTCAGACGGGTCAAAGCTCTGAAACAGCATTTGGGTGGGGTGATAGATGGGGTCAAACGGCCTGAGTCGCGGGGTGAAATTTATTTCCCGCTGGGCGTGGCCGCCTTGTTTCTCCTTTCGGGCGGCGAACCGCTGCGCTACTCGATCCCGCTGCTGCTCCTGGCCCTGGGCGACGCCGTAGCGGCCCTGGTGGGGGTGCGTTACGGTCTGCTCCATTACACCACCCTAGAAGGCCACAAAAGCGCCGAAGGTTCCCTGGCCTTTTTCATCGTCGCCTTCTTCAGCGCCCACATCCCCTTGCTCCTCTTCAGCCAGACGGGGCACGCCGAGGCCCTGCTGATCAGCTTGATTTTGGGCTTTCTGATGATGATGGTCGAGGCCATCGCCTGGCATGGCCTGGATAACCTGCTCATCCCGGTGGTGGGATTCTTGCTTCTGAACACTTTTTTTGAGATGACCGTAACCGAATTGGCGATCCGGCTCTGCCTCACCCTGGCCCTGGTCATCTTTGTTTTTTTATGGCGCCGGCAGGCTTACCTGAATGATAGCGCTCTGCTTAGCGCCGCCCTGATCGGCTATCTCAGTTGGACCCTGGCTGATTGGCGCTGGTTCTTGCCGCCGTTTATCGTATTCATCGGCCACATTTTTCTAGCCTCAGCCCGGCAACTGGCTATCCTGGGCCGGTGGGATGGAAGTGTTGCCCGGTTGCAGCAAATTTTCCAGGCCCCTCTCACCTCACTGCCCCGCAAAAATCCGGCTAAACTCTACAACATTTACGCTGTGCTCAGCGTCGGCTCGGGGGGATTGGTGTGGTTGTTGGTGTTTACCTTGCTGCACCGTCCGGAACTACACTACCTCTTCACCCTGTCTTATGCAGCCCAGTTGACCATCCTGGTCATAGTGACCTTGCGTGACCGCGATCAGGATATCTCACCCCTCAGGTTGTTGGGGGGCGCTGTTTTCTGGGGGTGGTTAGGTCTGTTTGGGCCCTATGTTTTGGTCGAAGGTTTCTCTCGCAGTAGCCTCATGATAGGGCTGGCAGCGATATTGGGGGTAGGGCTGGCCGCTTTGACTTTTTATTACCTGCAGCCGGTGGGTGATCATTATCCTACCGACCGGCTGCGCTGGCTCCGCCAGGCCCTCTGCGGCTTGTTCGGCTCTCTGGTTGGACTGGGGCCATTGTATCTCATTTAAAAGGAATAAACATTATCGGGATTAAGGTGACAGGCACTTATCGGACTACCCATGGAGCTTATTTGAACAAAGCATACCTATATTTAGTGTTCAAAAGTGCCTGTCACCTGGCTTTTCCTTAATCCCGATAGAGTCTAATGGATGATGTATCAACCTGTTCTAGTTCAAAGTAATGATGACCTGGCCCGCTTCTGCGTCGCCCCAAATTTGCCTCCACTCAACCCCCACTTGGTCTGCCGGCAAAAGGCTGAGGCCCACTGGTGGCTGAACGATCATCAGGGTAACGCAGCGGCCCGTTGCTCGTTATGGTGGGGCCAGACCCCGCCTTACCCCGGCCACCGGCTCGGTTTTATTGGCCACTATGCGGCGCGTGACTTTGAAGCGGCCCGCCAACTTCTGGCGCTGGCCTGTGACCAGCTCGTGGCTCACGGCTGTACTTTGGCCGTTGGCCCGCTGGATGGTAATACCTGGCAGCGCTACCGCTTGATAACAGAGCGAGGAACCGAACCCGTCTTTTTCCTGGAACCGGATAACCCGGCCGAGTGGCCGGTTCACTTTACCGCCAACGGCTTTACCACCCTGGCTAACTATTTTTCCGCCCTGGATACCCGCTTGCAGCCATTAGACTCGCGCCTGGCTAAGGTGGCCGAACGCGTCGCCCTGCAGGATATTGAAATTCGGATGGCCAACCTGGCTGCTTTTGAAACCGAATTGCGCCACATCTATACCCTATCTATTGCCAGTTTTCAGGACAATTTTCTCTACAGCCCCATCGGCGAGGCCGATTTTATGGCCCAATATCAGCCCATCCGGCCTTACCTGCGCCCTGAATTGATCCTCATGGCAGAACAGGCCGGCCGGCCCATCGGCTTCATGTTTGCCCTGCCCGACCTGCTCCAGGCGCAGCGAGGCCAGCCCATTGATACAATCATCCTGAAAACCGTTGCTGTCCACCCTGATTATCGCACTTTTGGGCTGGGCACTCTGCTGCTGGACCGCTGCGTGGAGACGGCCCGCAAGCTGGGCTACACCCGCGCCATCCACGCCCTCATGCACGAGAGCAATCATTCCCGCAAGATCAGCCGCCGCTATGAAGCCCGGATTATCCGGAAATACACCTTGTTTGCCAGGGAGTTATGGAACGATGAACATAGCCGAAATATTACGCACCCACGCCGCTACCAGCCCTGAGGCGCCGGCTATCATTGAGACCCGCCGGGGCCGGCCACGATCCCTCACCTTCGCCGAACTCGAATCATCTTCGGTCAGGGCTGCCGCGCTGCTCCAACAAGCCGGGCTGCAACCCGGTGAGGCTGTGTTGGTGCTTCAGCCAATGTCCGCCGAGCTTTACCTGGCCCTGTCGGCTATTTTCCGGCTTGGGTTAGTAGCCATGTTTCTCGATCCGGCTCAGGGCCAGGCTCATATTGAGCAGTGCTGCGCCCTCCACCGGCCCAAAGCCCTGATCGCCAGTGCTAAAGCTTATTTGCTCTGCTTGATTTCGCCGGCTTTACGCTCCATCCCCCATAAATTTATCATCGGCCTGCCGCTGCCTGGGGCCGTGCCGTGGGGACGGGCGGCCCACCTGTCCCCGTTAACGGAGATTCTTTCCTGCCGGCCAGATACACCGGCGCTGCTGACCTTTACCAGCGGCAGTACCGGCCAACCCAAAGCCGCCTTACGCACCCACGGCTTTTTGCTGGCCCAGCACCGGGTCCTGGCCGACAGCCTGGGCCTGGCGGCCGGAAAGGTTGACATGGCCACCATGCCGATCGTGACCCTGGCCAACCTGGCCTCCGGCGTCGCCAGCCTCATCCCGCCGGTTGACCTGCGTTATCCGGGGGCTGTCAATCCGGCCCTGCTGGTAGCCCAAATCCAGGCCGCCCGGGTCGTGAGCACCGTAGCCTCGCCGGCCCTGCTGGAACGGTTGGCCCGCTATTGTCTACAACGCGGCTTGAGCCTGCCCGGCCTGAAGAAAATTTTTACCGGCGGCGCGCCGGTCTTTCCCCGCCTGCTTGAGCAATTGCAGCAGGTCGCGCCCCAGGCTGAGATTGTGGCCGTCTACGGCTCAACCGAAGCCGAACCGATTGCCGAAATCGCCTGGCATGAAATGTCAGCGGTGGACTACCAGGCCATGCTGGCCGGCCGGGGGCTGCTGGCCGGTCCTCCGGTCAAAGCCATCCGATTACGGATTCTGCCTGACCGGTGGGGTCGTCCCATTGGGCCTTACACGGAAGCTGAGTTTGCGGCCGCCTGTTGTCCCCCCGGACAGACCGGGGAGATTGTGGTCAGCGGCGACCACGTTTTACCCGGTTATCTGCACGGCCAGGGTGATGAGGAGACCAAGTTCACAGTCAACGGCTCTATCTGGCACCGCACCGGCGACGCCGGTTATCTGGATGAGCAGGGACGGGTCTGGCTGCTTGGCCGGTGCGCCGCCCGCCTGGAAGACGATCAGGGGATGCTGTACCCCTTTGCCGCCGAATGTGTCGTTTACCAAAACCCTAACGTTCGCCGGGCTGCTTTGGCGTCTCACGCGGGCCGGCGCATAATGGCTGTCGAGTTCTACCACCCGGCTGCCCCATCTGAACTGGCCCGGCTTAAAGAGGCTATAGCCTGGGCCTCCGTTGACGAGATCCGGGTATGCCGGCACATCCCCGTTGATAAGCGCCACAACGCCAAGATTGATTATGGGGCGCTACGCCAATTACTGACCGGCCGCAGCACAAACTACCCTGCGGTCAGTCGGCATCGTTGAGATAGAACCTTACCAATGGCTCAAGATTGAGTCTGAACACCGGAGAATAAGCATCGTCGTACCAAACTAACCTTTTATTTTGCCCAACTCTCCCCACATCGAACTACAGAGTTGGTCTCAAAAGATTGGATCGTGTTAAAAACCATCGCCAGCGATTTGATATTGTCCTGGCAGGTGGTCGCCGGAGGGATGCCCTCAGTTAGCGCCTGGAAGAATTCATGCAGCAGATAAGTCTGGGCGCTAGATTCTGGCGACGCTGGCTCGATTAACCGGACGGCTTCGTGGTTAAAGTGCCAGTAACTACCGGGGTTTTGCGGGGTCGCACCTTTGAGTTGGAGATAAACCTGGTCATCTTGCAGCCAGGCCACACCCTGTTCCCCTTCAAAGCGCCAATTGGCGTTCCAGGGGGTCTCCTGGGCGGTGGAGCACCAGGAGCCGTTGTAAGAGATGACAACCTGATTGGCAAATTGGAACAGCACCGAGGCGGAGGCATCGCCTTGGTACCAACTCCAGGGTGGATTCCAACTGCGCCCATAAACAGTGAGCGGCTCGCTTTCCACCAAAAAGCGCATCAAATCAAAATGATGGATGGCCATATCAATAATTAGCGGGTAAGCCATCCCCTCGCGAAAGCCGCCAAAATGCGGCCCCTTAAAAAATTCCACCGTCACCGCCCCAATCCGCCCCAATTGGCCCGAACTGAGTAGTTGCTTTAAGGTTTGTACCGGCGCGTGATAGCGATAATTCTGAGCGACCATGTGCAGCACACCCGCTTCATCGGCTTTGGCCACAATCTCACGGGCCGAAGCCATGCTATCGGCCAGGGGTTTTTCCGATAAAACCGGCAGGCCGGCTTCCAGGGCCATGAGCGAAATTTCCCGGTGAAAAGCCGGCGGCGTTACGTTGATGACACCCTGGGCAGCGACGGCAGCCAGGGCTTGAGGCAGGGAGTTGAAAATAAGGCGGCTATCAAGGTTGTACTGCTGCGCCTGCTGCCGGGCAATCGCCGGGTTGATTTCCACAAAGCCGGCGTACTCCACTTCTGAGGATGACAATACCGTTTTGAGCCAGGTATTGCCCATTCCACCCAAGCCTATTTGAATGACCTTCATTAGTTAATCACCTTTCCATAACAAGATGAACTTCGACCCCCTGCTCCCGGAGCGATTGCACCATGCCCTCTGGGGCGCCGCTGCCGGTGATGAGCAGGTCAGTTTCTGCGCTGGAGATTACCAGCGTTAGCGATTGCAAGCCAAATTTGCTGGAGTCAAGCAAAACGATCACCTGTTGGGCCGAAGCAATCATGGCCTTTTTAACCTGGGTTTCCAGCATGTTGGGGTCGGTCAGGCCGGCTTCAAGCGTCAAGCCGGCGCCGGAGAGGAACAGCTTGTTGGCGTAAAACTCCTAAATCTCGTTTGCTCCTAATGATACCCTGCCCTGGGTAAAGCGCACTATGGTGACATTCAAGCTCTTATGATCTCTTTCTAAAGAAAGAAACCTGACTCGCCTGGGTAGCTTGACGCTCCTTCCCCAGACCTACAAAAGACCCGCCTGCAGGCGGTCTTTTTTTTGACTCTTTAATCCATCTCAATACCGATGTATAATAATGGTAACAGTGATAAGATAAAACTTGGAATGCTTTTGGGTTTAGTTTTGGAGAAGCATAACTATGAAACTTGATGATCAAGATTCCAAAAGCCCTGCCAATACCAGGCTGGCCATCGTGGCGATTGCGGCCGCCTGGGGGCTGCTTGTGTTAATTCTGATGGGGTGGGCTTTTTCAACCTTTGAACAACGAGGCCAGGCTTTGATAGCCACTCCACCGGCGCAGACGCCGGTTATCAGCGTGGAACCCACTTCGGGTTCACCCGGAACCACCGTGACGGTTAAGGGTGAAGGCTGGCCGGCCAACAGCTTGATCGTGCTCTCGCTGGTGTCTCCGGTTGACGCCAGCCTGCCCGCTTACGCTGCGGCCAATGCCCTTACCGATGCCGAAGGCCGCTTTACGGCTCGCTTTCTTTTCCCTCAAGAGTCTCGTTGGGACAATCAAACTACGGCCCTGATTGTGGCCCGCACCCAGGAAGGGGCGGTCACGGCCCAGGCCAGTTTTGGTCTGACCGGCGTGGGCGTGCTGCCCTCTGAGACGCCGGCCTTGCCTTTAGCCACCAGCCAGCCCACGGCGACGGCCTCACCCACCCCTGGCGCCCCAACCCCCACCAACACCCTGGCGGCGCCGCCTTCGCCGGCTCTACCCAGCCCAACAAATACGCCCTCTTATCCGGCGGCCAGCTCGGTGACCAATCTCAATGTGCGCAGCGGGCCGGGCCTGGGGTATCCTGTCATTGGATTATTGGCGGCCGGGCAGAGCGCAGAAATTACCGGCCTTAGCTATGACCGCGGCTGGTGGCAAATCAGATTTCCGGGCGTAGCCACCGAGCGAGGTTGGGTCTCGGCCCGCTATGTGATGGCCTACAATGTAGAAAACATCGCCCTGGTCCAACCGCCGCCTCTGCCGGTTCAACCCACCGCCACCCCGCTTCCTGCCCCGCCGCCGGCGCTGCCGGCCAACGCCGTGGGGGTATGGCGGGCCGAGTATTATAACAACCCCTACTTGAGCGGCGCGCCGGTTTTAGTGCGCACCGACGGCGACATCAACTTTAACTGGGGGACGGACGCTCCCGCGACCGGCCTGCCAGACGATAATTTTTCGGTGCGCTGGACGGGAACCTGGGCTTTTAACGAGGGCACTTATCGCTTTCAGGCCATTGTGGATGATGGGGTGCGGTTGTATGTAGATGATGCCCTGGTGATTGATAGCTGGCAGGATGGCGCACAACGCCAGGTAAGCGGCGACCGCTGGCTATCGGGCGGCAATCATACGGTACGGGTAGAGTATTATGAGCATCTGAACCAGGCCGTGATTCGAGTCTGGACGGGGCAGGTGGCCCCACCCCCACCTGTTTCCAACGATAACAACAATAATAATAACGGCAACGACAATAACAACAACAACAATAATAATAACAATAATAACAATAACAACAACGGCAACGACAACAACAGCAATAACAACAACGGCAACGACAACAACGACAATCGGCCGGAAGCCAATTTTAGCGCCAACCCACGAAGCGGCGCCGCCCCTTTGAACGTAGAGTTTTTTAACGACTCTAACGGCGCCTATACCAGTTGTGTGTGGAGTTTTGGCGATGGCTCAAACAGTACCGAGTGCACCATCGTGGGCCACACCTATACCCAACCCGGCGAGTATACCGTCGGGTTATGGGTAGACGGCCCGGATGGCAGCGACGCCAAACAGCGGCGGGATTACATCAGGGTGACTGCTCCGCCCCACGTACCGGATAACTGGTTTGACGTTCTGCCCTCAGATTGGCGCTCGCAGGTACCGGAGCGGTATCATGGGGCGATTGAAGCCTGTCTCAACCACTTTAATCAAATCCACCGGCCGATCGAGTCGCCCCCTAACCTGAACTCCATCCTGAGAGATTGCCGGGATTTTTTGGATTAGCCGGATCACGGCCTCACACCTGGATAGTAGCCTGGAATAACCCTTGACAATTACATAACCGAACCCATCTAAAAAGACCCATAGCTTGAAACTACGGGTCTTTTTGATTAGAGATAGCCGAGGATACATCTCAACGGGCAGCGACAAGGGGGG
>CAZDMM010000335.1:0-7835 GCA_964505845.1 uncultured Caldilineaceae bacterium | reverse complement strand
GCCGGCTCGCGCTTGCCGCCCCAACTGCTGGCCGGGCCAGAGGCTGAGTGTGTTACCCAGCTTAAGGCAGCGGGCGCTTTGATCCTGGGTAAAACAGTCACAACGGAATTTGCCTATTTTGCGCCCGGCCCCACCCGCAATCCGCATAACCCTGAGCACACCCCTGGTGGATCCAGCAGTGGCTCGGCGGCGGCGGTGGCGGCCGGCCTCTGCCCGCTTACGCTGGGCACCCAAACCATCGGTTCGGTGATCCGCCCCGCCTCTTTTTGTGGGGTCTTGGGCTTTAAACCAACCTCTGGGCGGATTTCCAGGGGCGGCGTGATCCCTCTCTCGCCTTCGCTGGATCACGTTGGTTTTTTTGCCCAGGATATTACGCTGGCAGCAGTAGCCGCGCAGGTTTTGTGCCATGGTTGGGAGCCTGAAAAATTGCAGGTAGACCCGCCGGTGCTAGGGGTGCCCTTAGGCTCATACCTGGAGCGCACCAGCGCGGAGGCGCTGCAGCATTTTGTAGCCACTCAAGAAAAGCTGGTCTGGGCCGGCTTTAAAGTTAAGCTGGTGGAAGTGATGCCCAATTTTGAACAAATTGTGGAACAACATGTGGGCCTGGTAGCGGGTGAAGCGGCCATGATTCACCAGGAATGGTTTGCCCTGCACGCCGATTTGTACCATCCCAAAACGGCTGCTTTGATTCAGCGTGGGCAGGGGCTTTCGGCTGAACAGTTGACAAAGTACCGGGCCGGGCGTGACGAGTTCCGCGCTCATTTAGCAGAAATGATGCAGGAATATGGCATCTCGGCCTGGATTGCCCCCTCGGCCTTGGGCACGGCCCCACCCACTCTTGATAACACCGGCGACCCAATTATGAATCTGCCCTGGACTTATGCCGGGCTGCCGGCTATCAACCTGCCGGCAGGTTTTTTGCATAACAGACTGCCCCTGGGGCTGCAGTTGGTGGCCGGGTGGGGTCAAGATGAAAATCTTTTGGCCTGGGCGCATCAAATTGCCCAAACCATTGTACTGGAGGAGCAAATAGGCCAAACCTGCTATACCTGCCCTTATGTAACGGATTGCCCCTATTTGTTAGACCCGCTGCACTGCCATCTGCAACCGGCAGATTGCTAAAATTGAAATCTTACGGCACAATTGAAACCACCTTGTGGCAACAAATTATCCCCATTATTGAACAGAATAATTACTTTATTGTTACCTCGCACCTGAATCCTGATTGTGACGCGCTGGGTTCGGAATTGGCTTTGGCCGAACATTTGCAGTATTTAGGCAAAAAAGTCACCATTCTTAATAGCGACCCGGTGCCGCAGCCCTATCGCTTTTTAGACCCGCAGCACCTGATAAAAAAATATATTCCCACCCGGCATGCTTGCGCTATTCAAAAGGCCGAGGTGGTGATTGTAGTGGACGCTTCGGGGGGGTGGAAGCGTATTGGCCGGGTGGGCGAAACCCTGGCTCAAACCTCAGCGGTCAAAGTGTGTATTGATCATCACCCCGACCCGACCGACTTTGCTGAACTGGCGGTGGTTGATACGGATGCGGCTGCCACGGCCGAGTTGATTTTTGATTTAATCCAGGCCACGCATGGCCTCGTGTCGCCCCCCATCGCCCAGGCGCTTTATGCCGGTATTATTACCGATACGGGCAATTTCCGTTTTCCCAAAACCAGCGCCCGCACTCACCGCATTACCGCCGAACTGCTGGGAGTAGGGATTGATCCGCTCATTATTTACCGCCAAATTTATGAGCAGTACCCTTTGAACCGGGTCCGGCTTAAAGGCCATGTCATCGACTCCATCAAAACTGCGGTGCAGGGCCAACTGGCTTATTATGGCCTGGACCAGGACACCCTGAAAGCTTATAAGGTCAAAACTTCAGAGCTGGATGGGTTTGCCAGCCTGGGGCAAGAAATTGGGGGAGTGCGGGTGGTAGTTTTTTGTTTGCAAAGCTCCAAAAGTAAGGTAAAAATTAGTTTGCGCAGCGATGGGAGTGTGGCTGTCAATCAACTGGCGTCCAGCTATGGCGGAGGCGGGCACCCTTCGGCGGCGGGGGCTACAGTGACAGGTAGCCTGGCAGAAGTGCTGGCCGACGTGGTGCAAAAGGTAAAAAACCTGTTGGATAGTTAACAAGACCGGCGGCGCGGCTGTTTATTTGCCTGAACAGTCATCGTCTACTAAAATCGGGTTGTCAGCGGAACATAAAAATAGGCTGTATTCAAATACATTTCTAACAAAATCCGTGTATAATTCTAGCTTTAGATGAACATTGATTTGCGTCCAGGCATCATAGGGAGTTTACTATGCCAATCTACGAGTATGAATGTCTAAATTGTGGGATTACCTTTGAGAAACGCCAGAGCTTTCATGATGAACCCAGGGCTGATTGTCCCAATGGTCACTCCGAAACCCGCCGCCTGCTGGCGGCTCCGGCTATTGTCTTCAAAGGCAGCGGATTTTACGTGAATGACAGCAGGTCAAAAAACAGTGCTGCCAATGGGGCCAGTTCCAAGAGCGACAAGGCTGATATCAGCTCTGAAACCAAGACCGAAACAAAAGCGGAAAGCAGTAAAACTGACTGAATCACCCCAGTGGTTCTTACTGAAAAGCCCGGAGCTAACCGGGTTTTTTTGTTTACAAAAATCGGTCAATTGATGAGTTGGGGCTAATAAACCTGGGTATTGTTGGGCCGTTGGAGGTAGATACCCGGTTGAGGAGATCTGGAAATGGCTATTCTTGACACGTCGGCTTCCAAAATTTTGGATATAACCCTGACCTTGAGCAATTATCCCGTGTTGGCCAAAAAGATTCGGGCCAAAATGCGCCAGGAGCTTTTTGTAAAGGGTATCATTACCCCCACCATGTTAGAAGACGAGGTGGAACGTAAAGCGGTCGAAACCCAACGGATCGAAGGGTTAACGGATCCGTACAACCAGGAGTCTGAGGAGATCTGGCAAAAAAGGCTGGGCCGGATCAGGGACAATCTGACCGATTTTTATTTTGCGTACAATTTGCCCTTTAGCCTGCTCAAAGAAATCGTTGAAGCGGTGGTGAATGAAAATCGCACCGGCCAACCTAATGAGGTGGTGCTAACCTTCAACCCAGAGTTGGCTCCCTGGTACATGCTGTTTGAACAGGGCGAAAAGTATGCTAATTCTCCCCCAGAAGTATTTGAAAAAGTTAAACATCACCTGCGCGAAATCATCGTGGTTTTAATCAAAAGCATGGTGAGCGACCAGCTTGCTTTTGTGCGGATTGCCCGTAACTTTCTGAGCATTTTTGATTTGAAAGAGATCAAAGAGCGTAAAACGGGGCGCGGCAAAATTGGGGGAAAATCGGCCGGCATGATCCTGGCTTATAAGATTTTAACCCAATCTACGGACGGGGATGGGCTAGATTTGAGGGATTACGTTGCTCTGCCAGAAACTTATTTTATCGGCTCTGACGTATATTATGACTTTAAGACCATTAACAATTTTGAACAGACCACCAGCCAAAAATACCTCAGCCGGGACGCCATTGAGCGCGAATATCCCTACATCCGGGACGTTTATCTTTCCGGTCGTTTTCCTGATGATGCGGCGGAAAAGCTGCGGGCAATGTTAGAGAAAATAGGCCAGGCGCCCATTATCGTGCGCTCGTCGAGCCTGTTGGAAGATAATTTTGGCAGCGCCTTTGCCGGCAAGTATGATAGTTATTTTTTACCCAATCAGGGCACGTTGGAGGAGAACCTGGCCGCTTTGATTAAAGCTATTATTCAAATTTATGCCAGTGTGCTCAGTCCAGATGCCCTCTTTTACCGCCAGATTCAAGGCCTGGATGACTACGATGAACGCATGGCAATTCTGATCCAAAAAGTGCAAGGCGAGCGCTACGGAAAATATTTCTTTCCTTACCTGGCCGGGGTCGGTTATAGCTGCAACCCTTTTGTGTGGAACAAAAAGATCAAACGGGAAGATGGATTTTTGCGGATTGTGATGGGGCTGGGCACCCGCGCGGTGGACCGGGTAGATAAAGATTACCCCCGGATGGTTGGCTTGAGCCATCCGACGCTCCGGCCGGTCAGCGGGCCGGCGGATGTTATCAAATATTCGCAGCGCTTTGTAGACGTGATTGATCTTGAAGAAAATGTTTTTAAATCTGTGCCGGTGAGCGAGGTGTTATCCAGCAGTTTCTCCGGAGTGCAATACCTGGCTTCGGTGGATGAAGGGGACTTTGTCAAACCCATTTTTTCGCTGGGGGCGGATATTCCTGTGGAAAAAATGGTGCTTACCTTTGATAACCTGCTCAAAAATACCGACTTTCCCCAGCTCATGAAACTGATCCTGAAGAAGCTGAACCAGCATTATGAACGACCGGTTGATATTGAGTTTGCGGTGCAGGTTATTCCCAGCTATCCCAAGCCCCGTTTCAAGATATTCTTGCTGCAATGCCGCCCCTTAAATAACCAGGAATGGATCCAGAATATCCCTGTTCCGCAAGATGTGCCCTGGGCCGACCAAATTTTTTCGGCTAACCGCCTGGTGCCATCCGGTGTGGTGGATAAAATAAAATACCTGGTTTATGTTGACCCTTTCCGATATAGCCAAATCCCTGATAATACGGTGCGGATGGAGTTGGCCAGGGTAGTCGGGCGGTTAAACAAGCGGCTGCAAGGGGAGCGATTTATACTGATGGGGCCGGGCCGATGGGGCAGTTCTAACATTGATTTGGGTGTTAAAGTGACCTACGCCGATATTTATAACACTTCCATGTTAATTGAGGTGGCGGTGACTCGGAATGGGATTACGCCGGAGCTATCTTACGGCACTCACTTTTTCCAGGACCTGGTTGAGAGTAAAATCATTCCGCTGGCCATCTACCCAGATGCGCCGGAGGCCGTTTTTAACCATCAATTCATCAACCAGGCCCCCAATGTTTTGGGGTTGTTTGTACCCCAAGATAGGATTTATGCCGAGTATATTAAGCTGATTGATATAGAAAAGGTAGCAGCAGGGAAATTGTTACGGGTGGTTATGAATGCCGAGGAAAGTAAGGCTCTGGGTTATTTGTGTGCTTATTAAGGCGTGAATCAAAAAACCCTGCCGGGTTCAGCAGGGTTTTTATGAGCTCATCAGTTATATCCGCAATTCATAACCCTGGCCGCGACGGGTCAGGATCACTTCTGGGATACGGGGGTTGTCTTCAATTTTCTGGCGTAACCAGCAAATATGCACATCCAGGGTACGGGTATCGCCCAAATATTCGGTATTCCAGACCTCTTGCATAAGTTCGCTACGGCTCACCACCTTGCCAACATTTTTCATGAGTAACGCCATCAATTTGGTTTCTTTAGGGGTAAGATGTATATCGCCAGTGTCTTTTTTTAGGCAGGATTTCTCCATATCAAGGATCATTCCACCGACTTCTACGGCTCTGCTGGTTGATTTTTGGCGAGGCATAAAGGCCTAGTCCTCCTTATGCTAAAACTGTTAATTGCTTGAAGTTGTTAATGAAGTTAAGTTAGGATTATTATAGCATCCAGAGGTTCAAAAAGCTATAGGAAGTCTGTCCTGTTTCCATCCAAAAATTTGTCCTGACTTGTTGGAACAATTAACCAATAACTTCCTCCACTTTTTCAATGAGGGCAATCGGGCTAAAAGGTTTGATAAAATAATCATCAGCCCCGGCTCTTCTACCGGCTTCAAGGTCAGCTTCCTGGCCTTTGGCCGAGAGCATCACAATAGTGATCCCTGCTGTAGCAGGGTTAGCTTTCAGACGGCGACATGCTTCCAGCCCATCAATCTCACTGCCTGGCATCATAATATCCATCAGGATGATGTCTGGATGTTCGGTTTGAGCCACTTCAACCGCCTCTTGGCCGTTTTCCGCAGTCAAAATTTGATACTCGCCGATTTCTAAAGTAACTTGCACCAGTTCTCTAACTTCAATCTGGTCATCCACTATGAGAATTTTCTTCATCGGAAACTATTCCCTGTAAGTTAGCTTAGCTTAACTTAATTTTAATCGGTTTTTTGTTAACTGCAACTGAAAGATTTTGGGCGCAATTAGTTTAGCCAGGCCATTTGTTTATTTTACTGGTTATGTAAGAACTTGTAATGGTTCGGATGGGAGATTTAGCCAGGGCCCGATTCACCCTGATGTTTAGATCACCCATGCTATAAGGTTTGACCAGGTAATCAACAGCGCCTTTTTGAATGGCTCTTTCTATTTCTGTAGCCGTATCTATGGCTGAGGTAATGACGACAGGAATATCTTTGGTAAGGTAATTGGCCTGTAATTGCTCCAGCACATCAAAGCCGGCCAGGCCAGGTAAAGCTAAATCCAGCAAAATCACATCGGGTAAACCAGTTCTGGCAAATTTTAACCCAGAAAAACCATCCTCAGCCCCAAAAACCGTATAACCTTCGGACCTCAAAACTCTTTGTTGAAGTTCCCTTAAACTTTGATCATCTTCAATGATGAGGATATAAGTTGGGCGATTGATGAGTGGGAACAAGAGGTGGATGGTAGTACCCTTACTATACTCACTTTCTATCCAAATTTTACCCCGATGTCTGTCTACAATCAATCGGCTAATGGTCATACCCAGGCCAGTGCCCCCAATGGCGGTATTGGAGGCGTCAGCCCGGTAGAAACGTTCAAAAACCTGGGCCACCTGTTCCTGGGTCATCCCAATCCCTTGATCCGATAAAGTCAGGTGGAGTAGGCCATAATCTTGTTCAACCTCCACCTGAAGGGTAATATCCCCACCGTCGGGCGAATACTTGGTAGCATTACTATACAAATTCTTAAAGAGTTGGGCCAGCTTGGAGGCGTCGCCTTTTATCGGAGGCCAGCCATTGGGGGCCATGATATTGTATTGATGCTTGGGGTTATTTTCCTGAAAACCAAAAACTATCTCAGTGATAATCTCTCTTAAATCTACGACCGTATGGGTAATTTCAAACCCCTGGCCTGATTCCAGCCTGGACAGGTCAAGCAGGTCATCGAGAATAGCGCGTAAAGCATTGGCTTGTTGATTAATAAAGGCTAAATAACGGCCTTTACGGTCTTCGGTGAGTTGGCGAGTCAATAGAATTTCACTGAAGCCCAAAATAGAGGTTAAGGGAGTGCGTAGCTCGTGGGCAGCCATCGAAACAAATTCGCTTTTGAGCCGGTCCATTTCCTTAAAGGGGGTAATATCACTTTGCATCCCCACAAACCCCACCGGCTGCCCGTCAGGCCCAGGGATAGGAGTAATCGTCAAAAGCACGTTGTAAAGGCTGCCATTTTTGCGTTTGTTGACTAATTCACCCCGCCATGTTTGTCCGGCCAAAATAGTTTGCCACATTTGGCTGTAAAAGGTGGGATGCTGCTGCTCACTCTTCCAGATGCGGGCGGTTTGGCCAACGGCTTCTTCGGCGCTGTAGCCGGTCAGCTTTTCCATGGCTGGGTTAACATACTCAATGATGCCCGACAAATCCGTCACGACAATGCCTTCTCCGGCGGCATCAAAAATGGCCTGGATTTCAGCCGTGCGGGCCCGCACCCGCTCATCCAGGGTTTGATTAATGTTTTGTAACTCTTTGGTTAGCCATTCGCGTTCTATTTCGGCCTGTTTACGTTCGGTAATATCACTGACTAGGCCATAAACAATCCTGGAAGTGGTGCCTTCCTCTGATTGCACGGTGGCGCTGTCACGCACCCAAATGATTGAGCCGTCGGCTCTAACCAGCCGGTATTCCACCTCACTGCGATGTCCCAAGGCATTTTGGGCTGCTTGAGCATCGGCCGCGGCCCGGTCTTCGGGGTGGATTACGGTTGAAGGCCAAACGCGCCAATCATTCA
>CAZDMM010000334.1:0-7852 GCA_964505845.1 uncultured Caldilineaceae bacterium | reverse complement strand
GTTGCTGTTCTTTCTGGGCAAAGATTACGGCCCGCAAGGGCATCGCCGGGCCTGGCCCTGGCAAAGCGGTAATGATTTGGCCGACCCTCGCTACCTCCGCACCCATATTGGTATGGTTTTTCAGCAGTTTAACCTGTTCCCCCATCTCACCGCCCTGGATAATGTGACCCTGGCCTTGAAGCGGAACAAAAAGATGCCCAAGGCCCAGGCCGAAGAAAAGGCGGTCAAACACCTGGCGGCGGTGGGCCTGGAGCATAAGATAAAATCTTATCCCTCGCAGTTGTCGGGCGGCCAACAGCAGCGCGTTGCCATTGCCCGCGCCCTGGCCATGGAACCCCGGCTGATGCTGTTTGATGAGCCAACCTCGGCCTTAGACCCGGAACTGGTGGGCGAGGTGCTGGGGGTGATGAAGGATTTGGCCTTGCAGGGCATGACGATGGTGGTGGTTACGCACGAGATGGGCTTTGCCCGTGAGGTGGGCGACCACCTGGTTTTTATGGATGAGGGCCACATTGTCGAAGAAGGCGGCCCCGAAGTGCTGGTTGAGCCTAAAAATGACCGGACCAAATTGTTCATAAAGGCAATCCTATGAAAAAGGAATTTCACCTGGATTGGAGTTACGTCATTGATCGCTACCCTTTGCTGCTTAAGGGGTTGGGCATGACGGTGCTGATTTCAATAATGGGGATGGCCCTGGCCTTGGTGTTGGGGCTGCTGATTGCCTCCATGCGTATGTCCAAATATCGCCCGTTGAACTGGCTGGCCCAACTGTATGTCAATATTTTCCGGGCGATCCCGCTCTTTGTCTTTATCATCTGGATGTATTATGGGCTGCCCATTGTGTTGGGGATTGACTTTGACCCCATCACGGCCGGGGTGCTGTGCCTGGCCTTGCAATACGCCGGCTGGCTGGCCGAAATTTACCGTTCCGGCATCGGCGCTATCGGCAAAGGCCAGCGCGAAGCGGCTTTGTCGCTGGGCTTAACCCGCTTCCAGGCCTTTTGGGATGTTGTTTTTCCGCAGGCATTTAAGATCATGCTGCCGCCAATCGGCAATAATTTTGTGGGGATGCTGAAAGATTCTTCACTGGTCGGCATTATCGGCGTCTTTGAGCTGGTGCGGCAGGCCCAACTGGCCGTTTCGCAAACCTTTCGCCCGTTTGAGTTTTATACCGCCATTGCTATCGTCTACATCATTTTGACCCAGTTGCTCTCACAGGGGGTTAGCTATCTGGAACGTCGGCAGCATGCCTAAAAAGATTTTTGTGGTTGTTATTACCAATGACTATGCCTGGTGGTTAGGGTAATTAGTGATTGGTAATTGCCAATATCCAATCACCATCATTTTAAGGAGGAATAGGACATGCAAGAACAAAAAAATATCAGCCGTCGCCAATTCTTGAACTCAGCCGTGCTGGCTACCGCAGCGGGCGCAGCCGCCACCGTAGCGGTGGCCGCTGACGCTCAGGCCAAAATTGCTGTACCGCCGCTGCCTGAGGTGTTGACCCCCGCCGGGATGCCGCGCCGCCAGGATGCGGCCGCCTCCTTGTTGGACCAAATCCAGGAGCGTGGCAAATTGAGCGTTGGCATGACCCTGCAGTTTGAACCCCAAATGTACCGAGATAAGAATGGCGAGCCGGCCGGCTACGATGTGGAATTAATGAAGCTGATGGCCAAGGATATCGGCAGCAGCGGGGTCGAATTGGATATCCAGGATCAGGAATTTGATGGCCTCATTCCGGCCCTGTTGGCCGGCAAAGTGGACATCATTTCGGTGGGGTTGGTGGGCCGGCCCGGTGGCCGTTTGGAAACGATGTGGTTCTCTACCCCCTATGTGCCCTACCAGCAAGTGGTTATTGTACCGGCAGATAGCACCGTTACAGATGTGTCTGAATTGAACGCTGAAGGTAAAAAAATCACCGCGCTGACCGGTTCTACCGCCGCCGGTTTGGTCAGCCGCATCTTCCCCAAGGCTACTCTGGTTGAATTACAACAGCAACCGGCTTTGCTAGAAGTGGCTTCGGGTCGGGCCGACGCCAGTGTGGCCGAAGTTTACCTGGCCGCCCCCTTTGTGGAACAAAACCCCACCGCCAAACTTCTCAACCCTGAAAAACCTTTCTCGCTGGAATTTGGCTCCTATGCCTTGCCGCGCGGCGACCTTGACTGGTGGATGTGGGTGAACGGCTGGCTGCGCTATCGCAAAGGCCAGGGCGTGCTGCAAGCCTTGTATGACCAAATTGTCGGGCCAACCCTGGGCAGCGCCCCGGTTTATAAAGAAATCCCGGCTTACTAATTGTTCTTTCACCTTCCCGGAAGTTCTGAACTTCCGGGAAGGTCTCAGGCCAGGAGTCCAGAATTAATTCTGGACTCCTATTAATTCTTGGACAAAAGATGCTCAGTTATCAAGAACTGTATGACAAAGGGATGCAGCGCGCCCGCGAGAGCGACGCCCTGGGCTTGCTGGATTTGGGCGCCGAGACCAAAGCCCAAAATCGCCTGAATCGGGATTATTTGGAGAGCCTCACCTTTGAGACCCGCTTTTTGGGGTCAAGTATGGCCAGCCTCAGTACCACCATTTTTGGCCGGGAGGTGACCTATCCTATTCAATGCGCGCCCCTGTGCGAGGGTCGCTTTCTCAATCGCGTCGCCAAGCAGTTTTGGCAGGGCACCTATCTGGAAGAGATTGCGCATGGCGTGGCCCAGGCGGGTACATGGCTGTGGGTGGGGCACGTCGGCAGCCACCAGTTGCAGCGCATGATCAACGCCGGGGCGCCGGTGGTGCGGCTGGTCAAACCGCTGGTCAACGAGGGCTGGGATGAGAACAAGAACATCATCCACCAGTTAAAAGAGGCCGAAGACCGAGGCTGCATTGCCGTCGGCATGGATATTGACGTCTTTTACGGCGAGAAAACGGGGGATGAGTACCCCTACCGCTACCCCTTTGGCCGCAAAAGCCTGGACGAGCTGCGCAGCTTTGTGGAAGCCACCAAGCTGCCCTTTATTGCCAAAGGGGTTTTGAGCGTGCAGGACGCGCTCAAGTGCCGGGAGATTGGGGTCAAAGCCATTGTTGTTTCCAACCATGGCGGCGAGTCCATTGACTACACCGTGCCGGTTTTGCGGATTCTGCCTCATATCCGCCAAGCCGTGCCGGAGATGACTATTTTTGTGGACAGCGGCTTCCGGCGCGGCAGCGATGTACTCAAGGCGCTGGCGCTGGGCGCGGACGCCGTGTGCGTGTTAACCATTTTGATGATTGCCTACGCCGGGTATGGCGCGCAGGGTGTGGCCGACATGCTGCGCAACCTGGCCGAAGAACTGCGGCGCAACATGTCCATCTGCGGCTGCGCTACCATCACAGATATTGATCCCGGCATTATCTGGTATCCTTACCCGGACCCCCGGCGGGGCGAAACGGGGGAAGGCTGGAAGGCTGGAAGATTGGAAGATTGATGGACTTTGAACCAATCCTCCAACCTTCCAATCTTCCATTGGCTCGATTTTATTTTTAGGAGTGTGATTTGTGAGACTACAGAATCGTGTCGCCATTGTGACCGGCTCGGCCCAGGGAATTGGGCAGGCGATTGTGACCGGCCTGGCCCGCGAGGGCGCAACGGTGGTGGTGGCAGATATTAAGGAAGAGAAGGCCCGCCAAACGGCGACCAGCATTAACGAGGCCGGGGGGCAGGCCATCGCCCTGAAGGTCAACGTGCTCAACCTGGCCGATATCCAGGCCATGGTAGACCAAACCCTGGCCCACTTTGGGCAGATTGATATTTTGGTCAACAATGCCGGCATCCTCATCGTCAAACCCATGCTGGAAGTGACCGAGGCCGATTGGGACTTGCAGTTGGGGGTCAATTTGAAATCGCTCTTTTTCACCACCCAAAAAGTGGCCGAGGCGATGATTAAGGCCGGCCGGCGCGGTAAAATTGTCAACGTGGCCTCCACCTCCTCCTTCACCGCCTCCACCATCCCCACCGTGCCCTACGATATTTCCAAAGCTGGAGTCCACATGCTGACCAAATCCAGCGCGGTGCAGTTGGCCAAGCACGGCATCAACGTTAACGCCATCGCCCCCGGCACCATTGACACCGACCTGGCCCGCAGCGCCCTGGAGCCGGAAAAGCTGGCTAAATTCGGCCAGGTGCGGATTCCCTGGGGCCGGCTGGGCCAGCCGGAAGATTTGGTGGGCGCGGTGGTCTTTCTCTGTTCCGACGAAGCCGATTATGTGGTCGGGCACACCCTGGTGGTAGACGGCGGCTGGCTAGCGTAGTGGAAGCATGGAAAATTGGAAGGCTGGAGGCTGGCAATCTTCCAATCCTCCAACCTTCCACCCTCCAGTTTTGATACCTCTCGGCTCAAAGGCTGATACACTTTGGCCTTGCCAGTCTCCCTCAAGTTGATTAAGATTATGAGCCTGATAATGTAATCATACTGAATCTGAAAATCGGAGAAACCCGCCGATGTTACGAGCAATGGAACAAGCAAAACCGTACATTACCGTAGAAATCCCCGCCGAACCTTACCAGGTGTTGGATCAGTACGGCAACCTGCAGGTTGACTACCCCCCTTTAAGCGATGAAGCGGTGCTGAAAGGGCTGCGGGCCATTCTGCTGGGCCGCCGTTTTGATGAGTTGTGCATCAAATTGCAGCGGCGTGGGCTGATGGTCACGCTGGCCCCCGGCATTGGGCAAGAAGCCTGTACGGTGGGCAGTTTGATGGCCCTGGACCGCAGCCGGGATTGGTTTGTGCCCCAATACCGCGAAGCCGCCGGTCAGATTATGCACGGCCACCCGCTGGTGCAGGGCTTTTTATGGCATATGGGCAGCCCCATCGGTTTTTATATTCCCGAAGGTTTGAAGATGCTGCCCTTCCAGGCCGGGGTATCGGGCCAGATTGGGCATGCCGTAGGGCTGGCCTGGGGGTTGAAGTTGCAGGGCAAGACTGATGTGGTGGTGGTCAGCTTTGGCGAGGGCGGCTCTTCTCAGGGCGACTTCTACGAGCCGCTGAACCTGGCCGGGGTGGTCAAAGCGCCGGTCATTTTCTTATGCCAAAATAACAACTGGGCCATTTCGACGCCCCGCGAACTGCAAACAGCCGCTCCGACCCTGGCTCAAAAAGGAGCGGCGGCGGGAGTGCCCGGTATCCAGGTGGACGGCAACGACCTGATGGCCATGTACAGCGCCACCTGCGAAGCGGTCGAGCGCGCCCGGCGCGGCGACGGCCCCACCCTCATCGAGGCCATGACCTACCGCCTGGGCATCCATACCACCGCCGACGATGGGGCGCGTTATGAGCCGCCTCACCTCAAAGAGGAGTGGCGCGATAAAGACCCCATCCTGCGGCTGCAACGCTACCTGGAAAAGCGGGGCAAGTGGAATGAGGCTGTGGCCGAAGCCATGGAAGCCGAAATCAAGGCCGAACTCGACGCGGCCTGGGAAGAAGCCCAGCGTTACCCCATGAATCGCACCGAAGAAGGCTTGACCCACGTCTTTGCCGAGATGACGCCCCGCCTGCGCCAACAGTATGAGGAGTTATCAGCGAGCAGTAATCAGTGAACAGTGGGCAGTGAACAGTAATCGGTTATCAGTTGTCAGTGATCAGTCATCAATTATACTTGACACTTGACACCTGACACCTGACACTTATTTTCAACGGAGTTGTTATGGCTGAAATGACTATCGTAGAAGCAGTGCGCGACACGCTGCTGTATGAAATGGAGCGGGATGGGCGGGTAATGGTGCTGGGCGAGGATGTCGGCAAGACCGGCGGCGTTTTCCGGGCCACCGATGGCCTGTTTGAGCGTTTTGGCCGGGGCCGGGTGGTGGACATGCCCCTGGCCGAAGCCGCCATCATCAGCGCCTCGGTCGGTTTGGCTATTTCCGGTCTGGTGCCAATCGCCGAGATTCAATTTATGGGTTTTACCCACAATGCTTTCAACCAAATTGTGGAACAACTGGCCCGCATGCGTTACCGTTCCTGGGGCAGCCTGCACGTGCCGGTCACGATTCGCACCCCCTTCGGCGGCGGCATTCGCGCCCCGGAGATGCACTCTGACTCCTTTGTGGCCCATTTTGCTCACTGCCCCGGCCTCAAACTGGTCGCGCCGGCCACCCCGGCCGACGCCAAAGGGCTGCTACTCTCCTCCATCCGCGACCCCGACCCGGTAATGTTCCTGGAGCCGCTGCGAGGCTACCGTCTCATTCGGGGCGAGGTACCCGACGGGGATTACACCGTGCCGTTGGGTAAAGCCCGGCTGGTGCGCGAGGGGAGCGACATCACCCTCATCGCCTGGAGCGCGGCGGTGGAGGTGGCCAGCCAGGCGGCCGATGACGCCGCCGCTCAGGGCATCTCGGCGGAGGTGATTGACCTGCGCACCCTGGTGCCGCTGGACATGGACCCGCTGCGGGCTTCGGTGATGAAGACGGGCCGGGTGGTGGTGCTGGACGAAGCCTCGTGTACCGGCAGCTTTGCCGGCGAGGTGTTGACCTCCCTGACCGAGGACCCCGACATTTTCTTCTCCCTCAAAGCGCCGGTGGCGCGGGTGTGCGGGCCGGATACGCCCTATCCGGTGCAGTGGTTGGAAGAGGGCCATTTGATTGATCGGCGCAAGGCGCTCAAAGCCATTGTGCGGATTGTTGAGGCTTAAACTTATGGCGCGATTTGAATTCAAAATGCCCGATGTGGGTGAGGGTCTGGCCGACGTTGAGGTGGTGCAGTGGTTTGTCATGGTGGGCCAGACCGTGCAAGAAAATCAACCCATTGTGGATGTGGAGACCGACAAAGCCGTAGTGACTATGCCCGCCCCGGCGACGGGTCGAGTGATTGAGTTGGCCGCCAAAGAGGGCGAGCGGGTCAAAGTGGGCGCATTTTTGCTGGCGATTGAGACCGGGGGAGGCGACCCGAAGCGGGCGGAGACGCGAGAAGTGGCAGGGGAGCGGGGGAGCAGGTCCCCAGGGCACCCGGAAGGGGTGGGGGAAGATGGCTCAGAATCCCCAATTACCAATTACCAATTACCAACTTCCAACCCTCCAGCCTCCAATCTCCAATCTCCAATTTTGGCCTCACCCCTGGCCCGTAAAATCGCCCGTGATTTGGGCGTCAGGCTGGAAGAGGTGACCGGCAGCGGGCCGCGCGGCCGCATCACCGAGGACGATGTCCGGCGGCATGCGGAACAGATAGTTCAGCTTCCCGGAAGTTTTGAATTTCCGGGAAGCTTGACAGCGGCTCCCGGCGATGAACGTATCCCGGTGCGGGGAGTGCGCCGCCGCATCGCCGAAACGATGGTCGAGTCGGTGCGCACCATCCCGCAGGTGGCCGGCTTTCACGAATTTGACGCCGCCGAACTGGTCAAGGAGCGAGCCTATTTGCAGCGTTACGCCGAGGCCGCCGGGGTGCGCCTGACCTACCTGCCTTTTATCATCAAAGCGGTGGTGGAGGCGCTCAAAAAACATCCTTATCTCAACTCTTCCTATGTGGACGGCCCCGAACCGGCTATTTTGCTCAAAAAGAGTTATAATATCGGCATTGCCACGGCCACCGAGGATGGCCTGACCGTGCCGGTGCTGCACGGGGCCGATGGGCTTGACCTGCTGGAGCTGGCCCGCCGCAGCGAGGCGCTGATTACCGCCGCGCGGGAACGGCGCGCCACCCCCAAAGATATGCAGGGCGGCACCTTCACCGTCACCAATGTCGGGCCGGCGGGCGGCTGGTTTGGTACCTCCATCATCCGCCCCCCGGAAGCGGCCATCCTCGGCGCCGGCAAAATTGAGGACAAAGCCGTGGTGCGACAGGGCCAGATTGTGGCCCGGCCCATCTTGCCCCTATCGCTGACCTTTGACCATCGCATCATT
>CAZDMM010000333.1:0-7877 GCA_964505845.1 uncultured Caldilineaceae bacterium | reverse complement strand
TCGCTGGTCAGTAGCCCCTCGCCGATGATCGGCTTGGTGGTGGCTAAGGCCCGCCCTTTAACGTAATTTTGGTTGTTGTCAACCAGGATATATTTGATATAATCAGGGTGGTTGAAAAAGTAAACGTGCCGGTGGAAGAGGCGCAGCACCGCGATGTCGCCGTACTCAGCCGCGCAGCGCTCCAGCAGGTCGAGCGGATTAGCTAAAAGTTGGGGTAAAACGCCTTGAATCAGTGAGCCTGTCGGCCCGGCAGGTCGGATAAAGGTTGGCATGCTGGACTCCTGGGGGTGGTTGTAAAGTTGGTTGTTTTCGGTGATGATGACCTGAGTATAGCCTTACGTTATTAAGCCGGGGTGAAGATTTGGCGCGAAAACGTAAAAAAAGTGTAAATCTTCGCTGCTGAGTAGAAAAGATGAAATCTGACTATTGGATGAATTATGGTAAGATTACGGTCATTGGGGAGGGAGGTAAAGAAAAGAGAATTACAAAATTGAAAGATTTTTTGTCCTATCGGGGTCAAAATTTTGGTTTGATCAATCCACGTGCTCAAAAAAGGAAACTTAAATGAAAATTTTTGTGCCACCAATAAAATGTCAGGGCATAAAAACTAAATTAGTGGATTGGATTATTGAGTACATCGAGCTTGATAATGGCAAAAGATGGGTTGAGCCTTTTATGGGATCGGGCGTCGTTGGCTTTAATATTCGTCCCAAACAAGCCCTGTTTTGCGACGTCAATCCCCATATCATTAATTTTTATAACGCCCTAAAAAGCGGTCAAATTACTACTGCTAACGCAAAAGCTTACCTCGAAAGAGAGGGGGAATTCCTTTCAAAAAAAGGGCAAGAGCATTACTACGAAATCCGAGATCGGTTTAATAAATTGAGTGATCCACTTGATTTCCTGTTTTTGAGTCGAGCCTCATTTAACGGCGTTATTCGTTTCAATCGCAAAGGATTGTACAATGTGCCCTTTGGTCACAAGGATCAACGTTTTTCCAGAGCCTACATTACCAAGATTATCAATCAAATAAACTATGTATCCAAAGCGATAAGTCAATATGATTGGACTTTTATTTGTCAGGATTTTCGGATGGTGATTGCTGAAACTGGGATCAATGATTTTGTTTATTGTGACCCGCCTTACATAGGTCGTCACACTGATTATTTTAATACCTGGTCTGATACCGAGGAGCAGGCTCTTTATCAATTATTAGCATCTACTCAAGCTAAATTCATTCTGTCTACCTGGCATAGTAATCGTTATCGAACTAATACAGCTTTAGAAAAGTATGCCCATAATTTTACAATTCTGACACGAGAACATTTTTATCACGTGGGCGCAAGTGAGAAAAATCGTAATCCAATGCTTGAAGCTATTGCCTTAAATTACACCCCTACTGGGATAAAAAATAAGGTCTTCCTACCTACCCCAACAACTATTCAACTTCAACTTTTAGACAAATCACCAATCTATAACACTTAAGATTATGCCCTTTACTTACCATCTTCCCACCAAAATTATCTTTAATGAACCCGCCTTAGCTGCCCTTAAGTCCGAGTTAGCCACCCTCACTGCCCAACGAATCCTTCTCGTCAGCGACCCCGGTCTGGCCGGGGTAGGGCTGGTCGGGCAGGTGGAGACCGGCTTGACTGAGGCCGGCTACACCGTCACCCCTTTCACGGAGGTCAGCAGCAATCCCACCACCACCGAAGTGGCGACCGGCTTGGCCCTGGCCCGCGAACAGGGGGCGCAAGCCATCATTGCCCTGGGCGGCGGCAGCGCCTTGGACGTGGGCAAAGGTATCGCCATGCTGCTGACCAACGGCGGAGTCTACGCCGATTACCAGTGGGGTGGCAGAGCGATTACGGAGCGCAGCCTGCCGTTGCTGGCCACGCCGACCACCGCCGGCACCGGCAGCGAGGTTAGCCGGGTGGCGGTGATCGTAGACCCGGAGCGGCCTTTCAAAAAGGGCGTCCTCAGCCCGCTGATGTTCCCGCACGCCGCCATCATTGACCCCCAGTTGACCCGCTCCCTGCCGCCCAGGTTGACCGCCGCCACCGGCATGGATGCTTTCATCCACGCCCTGGAAGCCTATGTCGGTAAGCGGGCGCACCCCTACACCGACGGCCTGGCCCTGGCCGCCCTGCAAACAGCCTGGACGGCCCTGCCCCAGGCCGTTGCGGATGGCAGCGATATGGCGGCGCGGGAAGCCATGATGATGGCGGCCCTGTGGGGTGGCACGGCTATGGATCACGCCGGGTTGGGCCTCATCCACGCCCTGTCCGGCCCGCTGACCGGCTACCTGCATCTGCATCACGGCCTGGCCAATGCCCTGATTTTGCCCTACGTGCTGCGCTTCAATCTACCGGCGATTCCGGCAGCCCGCTTGCAGCAGTTGAACCAGGTTTTTGGCCTGCCGTTTGACTCCCCCGGCGAGGTGTTGGTTGAGACGCTAACCGGTTTTGTGCGCCGGCTGGGTCTGCCGACCCACCTGAGCGAACTGGAAGAGTCATCTTCCGGGAAGATGAATGAGGTAGATTGGGCCGCCATCGCCGAGGAAACCACCCGCATGGTGCTGATCCACAACAACCCGCGTCCGGCCTCGCTGGCGGATTGTGAGACCATCCTGGCCCAAATGCGAGCTTAACCCGACCGGCGACCGAGGACCGCAGACCGGCCATTCATCCCCGGTCGCCCGTCCCCTGTCCCCGGTCAGGCTACAAACCCACTGAAAGGAAAATTCTTATGCCCCTCCAACCCTTATCCCCCCGCACCACCCAATTCCTGGCCCAGTTGCCGCACAAGCTGCTCATCGGCGGCGAGTGGGTGGCGGCCGCGTCGGGTGAAACTTTTACCAGCATCAACCCTTCCGATGGCACGACTCTGGCCCACCTGGCCTCCGCCGGAGCCGCCGATGTAGACCGGGCAGTGGCGGCGGCCCGCCGCGCTTTTGAAGCCGGTTGGGGCGACATGCCCCCGGCCCAGCGCGAGGCCCTACTGCGCCGCCTGGGAGACCTTATCACCGCCCACGCCGACGAGTTGGCCGAGTTGGAATCCCTGGACAACGGCAAGCCCATTCACCATACCCGCGCCATTGACAGCCGGGTGGCGGCCCGTCAGGTGTATCACTTTGCCGGCTGGCCCGGCAAAATCGCCGGGCGCACCCCCTCGGTTTCCATTCCCGGCCACTTTGTCTATACCCGGCGCGAGCCGCTGGGCGTGGCGGCCATCATCATCCCCTGGAATTACCCCCTCATCCACAGCATGCAAAAGCTCAGCCCGGCCCTGGCCTGTGGCAACGCGGTCATCTTGAAACCGGCCCAGTTGGCTTCGCTGGCGGTGCTGCGGTTGGGAGAATTGATCCAGGAAGCGGGCTTCCCGCCGGGGGTGGTCAACATCATCACCGGGCGCGGCTCGGTCATTGGGGCGGCCCTGGCGTCTCATCCGGGCATCAACAAAATTCAAGTGACCGGCTCCACCGGGGTGGGACGCAGCGTGGTGCAGGCCTCGGCGGGCAATCTCAAGCGGCTGGCCCTGGAACTGGGCAGCAAAGCGCCCAACATTATCTTTGCCGACGCCGATTTGGACGCGGCCATTGCCGGCGCGTTCAAGGCCGGTTTTGGCAACACCGGCCAAAGCTGCGTGGCCGGGGCGCGCCTGTTTGTGCAGCGGCCCATCTTTGACGAAGTGGTGGCCCGTCTGGTCGAAATGACCCAAACCGCCAAAATCGGCCACGCCCTGGACCCGGAGACGGAACTCGGCCCGATTGTGGACGAGGTGCAGACCGAAACTATCCTCAACTACATCAAAAGCGGAGTGGAGCAGGGGGCCAAGCTGGTGTGCGGCGGGCGGCGTCTGGAGACAGGCGACTACGCCAAAGGTTTTTACATCGAGCCGGCCATCTTCACCGATTTGCGGGATGAGATGGTCATTGCCTGCGAGGAGATTTTTGGGCCGGTTTTGCCCATCTTTCCCTTTGACACCGAGGCCGAGGTCATCGCCCGCGCCAACGCCACCGAGTACGGTTTGGCGGCCGGCGTGTGGACGCGGGATGTGGCCAGGGCGCACCGGGTGAGCGCCGGCATCAAGGCCGGGGTGGTGTGGGTCAATACCTATGATTTGTTCGACCCGGCGGCCCCCTTTGGCGGCTTCAAAGGCAGCGGCTACGGCCGGGATAACGGCGAAGAAGTGATTGAACTCTACACCGAGGTCAAGTCGGTGTGGGTGGCGCTAAAATAATTTACGATTTCAGATTTACGATTTACGATTGATTGTAAAATCGTAAATCGTAAATCGTAAATCGTAAATAGATGAATGGAGTAAGAGTGATGGAACTCAAACGTTTTGTGCAACAAGTGGTTATTTCAACCGGCGCGGGCAGTGGAATTGGCAAAGCCTGCGCCTTGCGTTTTGCCCAGGAAGGGGCCAACATTGCCTGCCTGGATGTGAGCCAGGCGGCCAACGAAGCTACCGCCGCCGAGTGTCGCTCGCACGGGGTAGAGACTCTGGCCCTCCACTGCAACGTGGCCGACCCCGACAGCGTCAAAGCGGCGGTGGCGGCGGTCATGCAGCAATGGGGCCGGGTGGATGTGCTGGTGGCGGCGGCTGGCATTTATACCGGCTCACCGCTGGTCGAGGTGCCCCTGCGGCAGTGGCAGCGATTGATAGATATTAATTTGACCGGCGTGTTTTTGTGCAACCAGGCTGTTGTTCCCATTATGATGGCCCAGAAATCGGGCAGCATCATCAATATTTCCTCGATGGCCGGCAAAACCAGTTGGCCGGCCTCGGCGGAGTATTCCGCCTCCAAGAGTGGCGTCATTGGCCTGACCCGCTCAGTGGCGATGGAGTTGGCCCCCTACGGCGCCACGGCCAATGCCGTCTGTCCCGGTAATACCAAAACGGAGATGGTCAAAAACGTGGCCAGCCAGATTGCGCCGCGCGACGGCCTTGACCCGGAGGAATGGCTGCAGATGCGCGCCAACGACTGTCCTATGAAGCGCCTGGCCGAGCCGTGGGAAATTGCCGGGGTGGTGGCCTTTTTGGCCTCGCAAGACTCGCGCTACCTCACCGGGCAGGCCATCGAGGTAGACGGCGGCATGGTGATGAGCTAATGGAATATACCGGCTTTTTACGCTTCTGGTTCAACGACCGCCCGCTGGTGGAGCGGGTGGAGGCTTTTGCTGCCCTGGGCATCACTCGATTGGAGGTGTGGGGCTGGCGCACTCTCGGTATCGCCGAGTTTGCGGCCGAGTGCCGGCGGGTGGGGGCGGTTATTCACTCCGCCTTTGACGAGGAGATGGGCAGCCTGGCCGATCCGGGCGACAATGAACAAACGCTCCGCTCCTGGGCTGAGAGCCTGGAGGTGGCCGTAAAATACGGCATCGAGCACCTCTTTATCTTTTCCAACCAGGTGGAAGTGACCGAGCGGGGCGATTGGACGCGCCGCCTTTCTAATAATTACACCGAAGCCGAGCAGTACGCCAACCTCTTAAGTCAGACCGAAAAGATCATGAAGTTGGTGGAGCAGACGCCGGTGGAGGTGTGGGTAGAGGGGCTGAACGAGTTTCACATCAAGGGCGGGGTGCTGGTCCACAATCATGAACTGGCTGCCGATTGGATTCGCCGCATTGACCACCCCCAATTCCGGCTGGCTTTTGACTGCTACCACCAGCAGCGCGGCGCGGGCAACCTGATCTGGGGCCTGGAACAGTACGCCGGGCTGTATCCCACCGTTCACATCGGGGATGTGCCGACCCGCCAGGAGCCGGGCACGGGCGAGATCAACTATCCCAACCTCCGGGCCAAGCTGCAAGAGTTGGGCTTTGATGGCTACATCGGCCTGGAATTTAGTCCGTCCACCAGCGAAGCCGAGGCCCTGACCCGCACGAAGGAACTTTTTCCGCTGGATTAGTGGCACAAAGGGCTATGTCATTTCGAACCCCGCCAGGGATGAGAAATCCCTCAAATCTGGTTGCCTGACTACAATGCTCCGCGTTGTAGCCCATAGGGGGACGCTCAGCGTCCCAGGTGGCGTTCCAACGCTGGAGCATTGGAACGAGATCTGTGCCATATGTCATTGACCAATACAAAAAGTCAAATGTTTTTCCTTGCGTCTTGGCGACTTTGCGCTTTTGCGTGGAAAACTTTTCGGCCGCAGGCGGCTTGTCTGGGTTAGGAGTAATACCTTGCTTTTAATTCAAAACGGCTCCGTCCTCACGATGGACCAGCACAATACCATCCACACGCCCGGTTGGGTGGCTGTGGAGCATGACCGCATCCAGGCGGTGGGGGCGGGGCAACCGCCGCTTGACTTGCTGGCCCGCGCCGGGCGGGTGATTGACGCTACCCATTTGGCCGTGCTGCCGGGGTTGGTCAATACCCATACCCACCTGGAACAAACCTTTATGCGCGGCCTGGGGGATGACAAACCCCTGCTCGATTGGCTGAGACAGGTGATGTGGCCGCTGCAAGTCGCCATGACGCCGGAAGAGCTGCGCCTGGCCTGCCTGTTGGGATTGGTGGAGAATTTGCGCTGCGGGGTAACAGCGGTGGGCCAGCACCACAAAATTACCACCTCTCCTGCTCACGTTGACCCCGCGGCCGAAGCGGCCGAGATTATCGGCCTGCGGATGCAGTTGGCGCGGGGTTGGGTAGATTTAGGCAGCGGAGCGGAGTCGCCGGAGCAAATCATTGCGGAGATGGCCCGGCTGCGAGAACGCTGGCACGGGCAGGCCGCCGGGCGGATCACAGTGGCTTTTGGGCCGATGGTTCCCTGGCGCTGCTCCGATGATACCATACGCCGCACGGTTGCCCTAGCCCGCGAGTGGGGGCTGCGCACCCATATCCACGTGGCCGAAACCAAAGACGAGCTGGACATGATGCGGCAGCGCAACGGCTTGGGGCATATCGAGTGGCTGCACGCGCTGGGAGTGCTGGGGCCGGGGGTGCAGTTGGTTCACTGTGTGTGGGTCAGCCAGGCCGAAATTGAATTGATGGCTGAGTGCAGCCCGGTGGTGGTACACTGCCCGGTCAGCAATATGTACCTGGCTTCCGGGGTGGCCCCGGTGCGCCAAATGCTGGATTACGGCCTGACCGTTACCCTGGGCACCGATGGCTCGGCCTCTCACAACTCTCAGGATTTGTTGGAAACGATGAAGGTGGCGGCGCTGCTGGCTAAAGTCAGCACCGGCCAGGCGACGGCGCTGCTACCTCTGGAGGTGCTGCGCATGGTTACGGGGGCCGGGGCGCAGTTTCTGGGCCGGGCTGACCTGGGGCGCCTCGCTCCCGGTTACAAGGCTGATCTGACCCTGGTGAATTTGAATACCGCCCGCAGTATGCCGGTGCATCACCCCGAAAGTGCGGTGGTTTATAACGCCAGCGGCGCGGATGTCCACACCGTGCTGGTGGATGGCCAAATCTTGCTCGACGCCGGGCAGGTAACGAGGCTGGACGAGGCGGCGCTATTGGAAGAGTGCCGGGGAGCGGCTCAACATCTCCTCAAGCGAGCTGGAGTGACGTAAAAAGTAAAGCAGAGCCAGATGCCTCTATGGGTAAAACGTAAAACGTAATGGTTGTAGGTGAGGAGAATGATGTCAAACAAGTCATTACGCTTTACGCTTCACGAGTTTGGTTACACTTCCTGCTTGGCCGGCTCTTCTTTTTGGTCTAGCCAATCAATGGCGCTGTCAAGCAGGCTGCGCACGGCCAGCAGTTGCTCCTTGCGGGCATTGCGCATATGCTGGCGGAATTCAGAGGTATCAAATTTGCGCTGGCTCTGGCGATTCATCTTGCTTTCAATCGTTTCCCGGATGCCTTTCAGTCCATCGCGTAGCCAATCTTCAAACTCAAAAGCCTCGACCGGTTGGTGGGTA
>CAZDMM010000332.1:0-7893 GCA_964505845.1 uncultured Caldilineaceae bacterium | reverse complement strand
CCGCTGGTTTTGGGATTTGGGGTTAAAATTTCGACGCCGGGTTTGGCCAGGTCGGCCCAATCTTTGATGCCCAGCGGATTGCCCTTACGCACGCCCAACACCACAATCGAGGTGCTGACCATGCCTTTTGCCCCAACTTTGCGCCAATCGTGGGTGATGAGATTAGCTTTTTCAATCCGGGTGATGTCTGCTTCCAGCGAAAGGGCGGCTACATCGGCCTCAAAGCCCTCCACAATGGCCCGCGACTGCGCCCCTGAACCCTGGTAAGACTCTTCAAAGGTCACATCCTGGCCCGATTTTTGCTGCCACTGCTCTTTGAACAGGGGGATGATTTTGCCGTAAGCCTCACGGGGGGTGGTATAGGCCCCCAAAATCAGTTTGACGCTGCCGGCAGCTTTGTTTCCGGTCTCGGCCTGGGGGGCTGCGCCGCCGCAGCCGGCTAACAGGCTGGCTAAAACCAATAGTATCAAAATTGGGGCAAATTTTGTAAACATATAATTAATCTCCTGTGGCTGGTTGGAGTGCAAAAGCTATAGCTTTTGCACTCCGATTAAACGCCCGATCTGACAATCAACACCGGGCGGTTGATGAGGTTGAGAATCTGCCCGACAATGCCGGTGAGCGGCACCCGGCCATCCCGTTCTGGCAAAGGTGCGCCCAGCACCAGCAGGTCGTAACCGCCGGTAGCCACCTCGTTGGTGATTTCATCCCGCACCGGGCCGGTTCTGATGGCCATGCGAGCCGGCACGCCCAAAACCTCCAGGGTGCGCAGGCCGCTGGCCAGGAAGCGTTCGGTTCTGCTGCGGAGGAGGGGTTGGCTGCCATTTTCTTGGGGCAGCACCGAGAGAAGGGTGGCTTCGGCCCCCACGTGGCGCACCAGCCGGCCGGCAAAGAGCACATCATCTTTGCCCGGCTCGCCGCTGGCCACGCAGATGAGGGCGCGGGTGGGCACGGGTTGGGGCTGGGAGACCAGCAGCAGGTGATGTTCGCCGGTCTGCAAAATTTGCTCGGCCAGCTCCAGGCTTTCTTGCCGTTGAAAACCCAGCACCACCAGGTCATACGGCTGGCGCTCGACCTCTTTGGCGACGGCTTCGGCCAGGGGATCGGCCGTGGCCTGCATTTGCAGCGCCGCCAGGCCGCTGCCCAGTTGCTCTCTGGCCTGGCGCAGGTGGCTTTGCAGCGTTTCCGGTTTTTGACCGTACCCCAGCAGGGTCACGCGGGCATGGGCCAGGCGAGCAATTTGGCCGCCCAGGGCCAGCGCCCCGGCAGATAAAGGCGAGCCGTCGGTCACAACCAGGAAACTAAGCCCCGGATGGGCCAGGGCATGCACCCGGTGGACGCCTACCCACACCTTGTCGCCGGGCTGCAGAGGCAAACGGCCGGCCTCTTCCTGAGAGCGGGTCGCCTCTACCAGAACCGCACCGCTGCCAAATGCAACCGGCGGAGCGATGGGCCGCACCCCCGGAATGGGCGGCAAGCGCAGCCGCAGGCGCTCAAATGACCCGGCAAAGATGTTAAACTCAACCTCGGCCTGGCCCAGGCGGGTGCTGGCCAAATCTTTCGGCGAGGCCGCCAGTTCGACATTCTCCGGGCGAAAGAGAACCTGCACCCGGTCATTATGATCCACCGGCCCGGCAGGCGCATTGAGCGGAAAACAGGCGGCCCCCACCTGGATGCCCTGGGGGGCGCAGCGCCGGCCGACCAGCAAATTGGCCGTGCCCAAAAAGGTGGCCACGAACTCGGTTTGGGGCCGTTGGTAAAGCTCCTGCGGGGTATCCACCTCCAGCAGCCGGCCAAAGCTCATCACCCCCAGCCGGTCGGCCAGCTCAAAGGCTTCCTCCTGGTCGTGCGTGACCAGAATGGTAGTAATCCCCAATTCGCGCTGCACGGCCCGCAGGCTGCGGCGCAGTTCGCTCCTGATCTTGGCGTCAAGTGCGCCCAGCGGTTCATCCAGGAGCAGCACCTCCGGCTGGTGGGCCAGGGCGCGGGCCAGGGCCACTCGCTGCTGCTGTCCGCCGGAAATTTGATGGGGCATGCGGCCGCCCAACCCGGCCAACCCGACCAACTCCAGTAGCTCATCCCGGCGGCGTTTCCGTTCTGCTGCGCCCACTTTGCGCACCCGCAGGCCAAATTCAATGTTATCCGCCACCGACATGTGCTGGAACAGGGCATAGTTTTGAAAGACAAAACCAACCCGGCGCTCCTGGGGTGGCAGGTAGGTCACGTCGCGCCCGTGCAGCAATACTCGGCCATGATCCACCTCGACCAGCCCCGCAATCATATTGAGAATGGTGCTTTTGCCGCTGCCGCTGGAACCCAGCAGTACAAAAAATTCGCCGTCGGCTATTTCCAGCGAAACATTGTAGACCACCGGATGGCCGTCGTAGCGTTTGGTAAGCTGTTCCAGAACAATTGACATCATCTGCCTCCGTCTCTGCATGATATATGAGCCAGATGACAAAGGCTGTGATGAAGCTGTGACAAAGCTGTGACAATAGGGAGGAAGGATGGAGGGTTGGAAGGATGGAAGATTGGTAAAACTCCAGCCTTCCAAGCTTCCAGTCAATCAGTTGAGGATTTGACCGTCAAACCATACCCCAAACCGGGCACGGTTTCGATGAGGGGGGCCGACTCACCGGCCTGGGCAATTTTGCCGCGCAGGCGGCGCACCAGTTGGCGCAGCATGTCCCGGTCGCCGCCCTGCGCCCCCCATACATGCTGAATCAGGGCCTCAATGGTCAAAATCTGGCCGGAATTGACCATCATGTAACCGAGCAGGCGGCTTTCCAGGGGGGTCAGCGACACGGCCGGGCCGGCCCCAAAGCGCAGTTCGCGCCGGCTGGAGTCAAGCGTAAGCTGGCCCACCTGGATGAGGGCCGGGGCCGGGGTATGGCCGGTGCGGCGCAGCACGGCCTGAACGCGGGCCGCCAGTTGGCGGGGGCTGAAGGGCTTGGTGATAAAATCATCCGCGCCCAAGCCCAAACCATGCACAATATCATCTTCCTCACCCCGCACCGTCAACAAAATGATGGGCGTGTCGGCCTGCTGGCGGATGCGCCGGCACACCGTAAAACCATCCAGCTTGGGCAAATTGACATCCAGCACCAGCAGGTCAGGCTGCTCCTCACCCCAGCGGCGCAGGGCCGCCTCGCCATCGTGGGCCTGGATGATCTCAAAACCTTCGCGGCGCAGGGTAAAGGCCACCAAATCGGCCAACACGCGATCATCATCAACCACGAGAGCTTTCATGGCGACGTCACCGGCAGGGTAAACCAAAAGACAGCGCCCTGGCCCGGCCGATTTTCCACGCCTACTGCACCGCCCTGGGCCTCAACAATGGCTTTCACCACCGATAGCCCCAGGCCGGTGCCGCCCTGGGCCGTTTGATTTTCTTCACCGGCCCGGCCCCGCATAAAAAGGCGAAAGAGGCCGGTCTGATCTTCGGGCGGAATCCCCGGCCCGTGATCGGCCACGGTCACGCGCATCTGCTGCTCAACCAGGCCGGCCCCAACGGTAATCTCAGTGTTATCCGGGCTGTATTTGCTGGCATTGGAGAGCAGGTTGGTTAAAATCTGGGCGGTGCGGCGCGGGTCGGCCTGAACCGGCGGCAGCGAGGCCGGCAGGTCAACTTCCAAACATTGGCCCCGTTTGGCCAGCAAGGGCTGGATGGTGCGGGCCACCTCGCCGATGATGTCGGCCACCTGGGTGGGGCGCGGCGAAACCCGAAAGCGCCCGGCTTCGATGCTGGCGCTTTCTAACAGGTTGTCAATCAAGGTTTGCAAGCCCAAAACCCCCAGGTGCAGCGAGGTCAACAACTCCTGCAATTCAGCCTGGCTCAGGTCGGCGGCCTGATCCAGCAGCAGTTCCACCGAGGCGGCCAGGGCCGAGAGGGGGGTGCGAAACTCGTGGGCGATATTGGCTAAAAAATGACCGACCAGACGGTGCATCAATTCCTCTTCGCTCACGTCACGGAACACCAGCGCTGTTTGGGCTGGCTGGCCGGCAGGGGTCAGCCTGGCCCCGGTAAAGGCCAGGGTGGCCTGGCGACCGTCAGGCAGGGCCACCACCATTTTGGTGCGCCGTTCCAGGCCGGGCAAAAGGTGGCTAAAGGGCTGAGGCGCATTAACGAGGCTGAAAACTTCATCGCAAGAGCGCCCTCTGACCGCCTCGCGCTGCCAGCCGGTAATTCGTTCCGCGCCCTGGCTAAAAAAGATGATGCGGTGGCGCTCATCCAGGGTGATAATCCCCTCCACAATAGACTCCAGCAGGTGGTTGCTCCAGGCTTTTTCGCGGCGCAGGTCGGTTAAGGTTGACTGCAAATCCAGCCGGGCGGCTTCCAGAGCGTAGGCGACCAGGGCCACCTCGCGCACTCGGGGGTCGGCGGGGATGGGGCTGGTGAGATTGCCCTGGCTCATCTTGGTGGCGGCGCTGGTCAGCCGGGCCAGGGGCTGGCTGATGCGCCGGGTCAAAAGCAGGCCCAACCCGGAACCCAGGGCCGTTACCGCCACAATGCCGCCGGCGACAATCCATGCCAACTGCTGCCTTGTCGCCACAAGGTTATCCACCGCCAGAGCTACCTCAACCGCCGGGTCAGAAGAGTTCCCGGCGGTGAGGCGAAAGCGGTTGGCAAAAAATGGTTGCGCGCCCACATTAAAGGAGTGTCGGGTAAAATTGCCGAGGGATGGGGCCGCATAGGGCAGGGCGGGGGCAGGGCTGCGGGCTAAAGCTGTGTGATAGGCGTTCAGGCCGCCTTGAAGCGTGGTGGCCACGGCCTGGCCCTGCCACAGCAGGGTATGCTCCAGGCCGGTCTGAGCCTGCACGGTGCGGACAAAGGCGTCATCCAGGGCCAGGCCAACCACGACCAAGCCGAGCGGCTGGCCGAAGTCGTCCTCTAAAGGATGGGCGGCCAGCAGCCAAAGCTGAGGCGAGATAGAGGGTTCGGGCAGCACCCGAAACGTAACCGACGGGCTGAGGTCACACCAGGGCGCCGGGGTGAGCGGCCCTGCCTGGGCCAGGGGCTGCTGCCGGCTGTCACAGACCAGGATCAAATCCAGGTTAGCCCCGTTGCGCAATGTTTGTAGATAAGAGACCAATTCGTTTTGATCGGCTTGCAGCAGCGAGCGCAGGGTAGGCCGTTCTGCCGTCAGGGTGGCCAGATTTTGCATTTCGTTTTGCCGGGCAGCATACAGGGCCAGGGCGGCCTGGCTGCCCTGGTCAACCTGAGCCCAGGCTTGCCGGTTAAGCTGGTCGCGCATCAACCACAAGGCCGGCAGCCCGATGGCGGCCGCGGTTAGCAAGATCATGATCACAAAACTTAAGAGCAGTTGACTGCGCAGGCTGGTGAGTTTAAATTTAAAGTTGGGCATAGGCTGCTCATCTTTTTTAGAAATGCAGGTTAATAATGGACAACTCTCAAATATACTATAGCATGGATTTAAGACCTTGCCACTCCTGCAACAGGCAATAAATACGGTTTGATACTTGACAAAACATAGACAAATATGATATTATATAGACCAAATATGGACAAATTTTAGGAGGATAGGTTATGCAGATTGTTATTATAGGTGGTACAGGCGTTATTGGGCGCAGATTGGTGCTGCATCTGCTTCAAGGCGGGCACGTGGTCAAAGTGGTCAGCCGGCAGCCCTACAAGCCGGCCAACCTGCCGGCCAAGATTATTTTTGCCTCGTGGGACGGCCAGAGCGCGGCCGGCTGGGGGCGATTGGTGGAGGGGGCGGATGCGGTGGTTAACCTGGCCGGGGCCGGTATTGCCGACGCCCGCTGGACGGAGGAGCGCAAACGAGCAATCCGTGATAGCCGGGTCAAAGCCGGCCAGGCGGTGGTGGAGGCCATTGAGGCGGCCAGCGATAAGCCCCAGGTGTTGGTTCAAGCCTCGGCGGTGGGTTATTACGGGGGGCATCAGGATGGCCCTGTTTTTACCGAGGAGAGCAGCCCCGGCAGCGATTTTTTAGGCCAGACCTGCCAGGCCTGGGAAGCTTCAACCCAGGCGGTGGAGGCGCTGGGGGTGCGGCGGGTGGTCATCCGCACCGGGGTGGTGCTGGATATGCATGGCGGCGCACTGCCCAAAATGGTCATGCCTTTCCGCTTTTTCGCCGGCGGCCCCATCGGCAGCGGAAGCCAATGGTTCCCCTGGATTCATTATTATGACCAGGTGGAGGTGATCCGCTTTTTGATTGAAAACAAAGCGGCCGCCGGGCCGGTCAATTTGGCGGCGCCCAACCCGCTGCGCAACCGTGATTTTGCCAAAGTGATCGGCCGGGTGATGGGGCGTCCCGCTTTTGCGCCGGCCCCGGCCTTTGTCTTTAAGACAATTTTTGGGGAGATGTCTACCGTTTTGCTGGATGGGCAGCAGGTAATGCCCAAGCGTTTACAGGAGTGGGGCTATCAGTTCAAATTCCCCACGGCCGAAGCGACCTTGAAGGATATTTTGAGGTAATTTGGGCTGGCATGTCAAAGCTGTGCTTTGACATGCGAAAGTTATAGTTTCGCGCTCCAACTCCGAACTCGGACGATGCCGTACACGCAGGCATTCGGAAAGTGGTTATTTCAGCGCCGGTTGGTAGCCGTGAATGACCTGCTGTGCTTCCTTGATAGTGACAAAAGAAGCGCCATCCACCTCATTGACTACCCGTAGCAGGTGAGCCACTTGCTTGCGCGAGACCACCACCCCCACCATCTGCACCGGGCCGGAGCGCCCCTGGGCCAGCAACTGCGTGGCTCCAAAACCGGCTTGACGCACTCTCTGGGCAATCTCCGCTCCCTGGCTGGGTGAAACAATGTCCACATTAACGTAGCCCATGGCCAGGCGGCTCTCCAACCACATACCCAACATTGTCCCGACCACATAACCGCTGCTGTAGCCTAGCATGTTCCAGAGGGTATCCAGATGGCCAATGACCTGGCTGACGCCGATGACCCACAGGCTCACCTCAACAAAACCGAGCAGGGCAGCCCAGATGTGCTTGGCTCGGGTAATCATAATGGTGCGGAGGGTGCCGACGGACACCTGGATCAGGCATAGAGCGAACAGAATGAAAACATTGCTTAAGATTATCCAGAACATTGAGGTCCCCTTTGTATACCGGAAGGTAAAGAGGCCCCTGCTGGTCAGGACCAGCAGGGACCTGCTGTGATCTTACTGGCCCTCTTTGATCTCGATGATTTCGTCGGCGACCAGGCCGTGAGCCTCGCGGTGAACGGCTTCAGCCGCTTCCTTGCTGGGGGCTTCAACCAGGCAGAAGACGGTTCCATCGGCTTCGTTGAACCAGTACTTCAGGTACTTCACCCCATGTTTCTTCTGAACCTCCAAGTCTTTGGCATGGGCGCCAGTGACAGCTTCAGCCGTCAGGCCATCAAGCCCTTTGTGAATGTCCATGTAAAGCGTCATTTTTTATAATCTCCTTGTACTTAAAATATATTTTACAGATTATGCGTAATTTGGTTATCAACAGGGCAAAACCCCTGTGGTGTGTGGTGCGTTCCGTTTACGCCCTACGCAACACATCTTAATAAAAAGGTGATTGCCCAAAAGCCCGGGTCCTTCTGCCTTAGGGACAGGAAACAGTGGGATTCCAATCCTCGAACATCCCGGCCGGGTTGTGCTTCCAGAGCCAGAGGTGGAGGATATACACCCCCAGGTCTTTGTTCAGGTGGAGATGGTGGCCCAGCACCATTGGCGGTTCGGTATTACCGGCGGCATCCCACTCGGCCGCCGGCACGATGTATTCAACCGCCCCAAGCTCAAGCTGTCCCTTTGGTCCGGGAGCGTAGACCATGGCCTCCGGCTGCAAGGCGTCCAGTTTCAGGTCAAACACATCCTTATCCGTGTTAATATAATGAAAGCCCATCCCGCCGACGCCGGGGTTGTCG
>CAZDMM010000331.1:4521-7895 GCA_964505845.1 uncultured Caldilineaceae bacterium | reverse complement strand
GCGTTCAGAAGTGCCTGTCACCTGGCTTTCGTCTTATTCCCGATAGAGTCTATTGGTAATTAGTTACTGGTAATTGGTTATTGGTAATTACCAATAACCAATTACTACCTCAGTGGCCCGCTGCGAATCAGAAAAAAGAGGCCGCTGACAATCAAGGCGACCCCCACCAGCCGCTCCCAGCCGACGGCTTCGCCGAAGAAGAAGCGGCCAATCAACAGGGTAAAAACGTAGGTCAGCCCGACCATCGGGAAGGCCAGGCTGAAATCCAGCTTGGATAAGACATCCAGCCACAAGACCGAGCTGAGGCCGTAGCATAGAAAACCGACGATTACCCAGGGGGTCTGGAACAGCTTGAAAACCAGTCCCAACCCTTCACTCAGGCTGACCCCGCCGACGGCGTTGAGTCCCGCTTTGAGGGCCGTTTGCCCGGCTGAGAGCAGCATGATGGCGACTAAGCCAAGGATGAACGTGCCTAGCATTGAGGAATTTTCCTCCGTTTTGTTTTTTAACATCTGACAATTCTTTTTGTTTCGTAACTACTAAAATGGCCTTAAAAGAGGCTGGTTTTGGGCCGGGATTAGGAGATTTGTTACTTTCTATTTTATCCCCAAATCCCCCAATCCCGGCGAAATTCTTTAACGTTTGCGTATATTTAGGTGGAGCAGTTACGGTATTTTTACTTCGTATATTGATAAATTATGAGCTGAAAACAGCACCGGCAGGGTATCTAAAATGGGTGGACGGCCCAACTTTTGTTCGGAGGGGCCGTAAATTATCAGGTCAACCGGGGGAGAAAGCTCCTCAATTTCACCCCGATAAAAGGCTTCAACCATGGCCTTCTTTTTTTTGGCTTCCACGGTTTCAAAAGGATGGCCGTAGAAAACCCGCGCCACCGTATGAGTCGGAATGAACAAACTTAAACGGGGCGAAGCCAAAATCACGTCGTCCGCCGCAGCGTGTTGGCCCAGCCAGGCCAGGGCCGCGGCCTCATCATCCTGGATAAACAGTAGGGCGGTAGTTTCCGAAGTGGTGGGTGACTGGGTGGCGATGGCCAGCAGCGGGATAAGCCAGACCAGGAGGGTTCCCAATAGCCCCAGGGCGACTGCTCCCATGACAATCTGCCGCCGCTGGATCGGTCTGAGTCCACGATGCGCCAGCCAGCGGGTCAACCCGGTGGCCGCCAGGATACACAGCGGAATATGCAGACCTGTAATCAAGCGGCGCTGTAAATCAAAGAAGGGTAAATAAACCAGCAGAATACCTACGACGCCCCAGATTAAAACCAGCCACTCGGCGGGGTCTCGGCGGCGGGCGGCAATCAGCCAGCCGCCCCCTGCGGCCAGCGCCAGCACCAGGCCATACCCCAGCAGCAACGCGGGCAGGGAGGGCGCCAGGGTGACGTTTTGGGCCGCCCAGCCGGCGATGGCTAGATTGGTGCGCAAAATCCAATAGTCATAGAGCAGCACCGGCAGCGAGGCCAGGATGACTGCCAGGATTAGCCAGGTTTGCGGCCAGGGCCAACGCCGCCCGGTGACAAACAGCCAGCCGATAAACACGACTAACACCGCCCACACCGTCACCAGGGCAAAGGGCACGGTCAAAGCCAGGGCCAGGGCCGCAACCGATGCGTTCAACATTGAACGTTTAAGGTTAAAGGTTGCATGTTGCATGTTCTCAAAAATGAGCAGCATCAGGGCCATACCCAGCGGAAAGTGGGGGTTGGTGTAAATACTGTAATGGACAAAGGCTTCGGGAACCCACAAATCAATGGGCAATGCGCCAAACAGTGCGCCCAGCCAGCCCAGGCCGGAGGCGCTCAGGAGCAAGCCAAAAGCCAGCCGGCGCTCCTGGCGTTCTGGCGTTACCCAGGCCACAAAGCGAAAGGCGACCAGCAGCAGCATCCCCCCGGCCAGGAGTCGAGCTAAGTGAAAGGCCAGCGCCGGCGATAGGTGTAACAGGGCGGCCGCCTGGCCCAACCACAGATAAAAAACATAAACAAAAACGCCGGGGTGCGGCTCCGGGGTATAGGTTAGATGGAACAGCCAATTCCCGGTCATGCCCTGCTGAATCTTGGCCAGGTACGACTGTCCATCCAGCGGGTTGACCAAAATACCGGCAAATTGCCAGCCGGCCGGAGTAAGGCCCAGAGCGATGAGGTAGGGGATACAACTCATGACCAAAAATGTAATGGACCAGCCGGCAGCCCAAAGCCATTCTTGCCGGGAAATTTGGGGAGAATAGGGCATCCATGCCACCTGAGGTTAAAGTTAGGCCATTTTTATATTATCGCTGCCATGGGGAATTGTCAATTAGGTAGACCCAGTAGATCACAATTTAGTCGCTCCAAGCCAGTCTACCCGCAGTGGGTCTTCGGCACAAACCCGCGTTCGGGGGTATCAGACCCCCTCAGAGCTTGAATCTGTGATCTAAACCACCTTTTGGATTAACATGCTTAAATTTTAAGCCTATGCTATAATTTCACCGGATTGATCCTGGCTCAGGCAACACCGTAAGTTCTCATTTCTAAAATAGCGGTTTTTTTTATGGCAGTGACACCCACTTCCAAGCCCAAAGAGTTAAAAAACGATCCTCAACTGGCAGCCTATCGGCGGGCCGCCTCGACCACCTTAGCCTCAATTCACCAGGCCATGCCCTCGGCCGACTTGACCCGTTTTTCTAACCGCCCGGTGGCTGAGGTGGAGGCGCTGCAGGAGCAGATTGCGGCCGTGATCCCGGCCGGAAATATTGTGGGCCTGGTGCTGGGGGGCTTGACTCGCCTGCGGGGGCGCACCCTGCCGGCCGATCAGGCCAAATCTGATGTCAGCGCCCTGATGCGCGGCATCGAGATGCTGCCTCGCCATATTTTGCCTAACACCCTCTACGGCACCTTTTTTGTCGGGCCGGCGGCCGTTTTGGCCGGCTACCAAAAATTGCTCACCCTGGCCGGCAAAGACCCAGAAAGCGCCTTCCCCGAAGGGCTGTGGCAGTTTTACCTTGAATTTGCCATGCGTGAAGACAGCGCCCGCCACGCCAATGAAACTACCGGCTTTCACGAGGCGCTGGCCGACTATGCCGCCGGTCTATCGCCGGTGGATCAGTTGGCGGCCTGGGTTTGTGCGGTCAACCAGCTTTATTTTCAGTACGACGATTTACTCTACAATGAATGGCGCGAGCGAGTCTGGCTGAGTTTATTAGAGCAGGCCGCTCAAAACGCTAACCAAGACCGGGCGCTGGCTTTCCGGCAACTGCGCCCGGCCTGGGCCGCCCAACGGCCCTACCAGCGCGGCCAGGATGCAGCGCCCGACGAGCTGTATGCCGCCTACCGCCGCCGCCGCTTTGACAGATTCTTGCAAAACCGGCTGGAGGCCCTGCCC
>CAZDMM010000331.1:0-4511 GCA_964505845.1 uncultured Caldilineaceae bacterium | reverse complement strand
GGAGCAGCGCAACTGGGTACAAACCACCTATGCCATGCGGGTTGAACAGGAATTAAGCGCCTACCAGCAGCAGATGACGATTTTGGCCACGCTTGACCCGGACCGCTACCGGGAGAATCGCCGCCCCCTTTCTTTATGGCAGGTTCGCACCGCCATCATTGTGGGCGGCTATTATTATTTGCTGCCGGCCTTCCACACCGACTCCCAGGGCCAACCCGTTTTGTTTGAACAGAGGGTTTTGAATTCCCCCTCCCACGTGCTCCAAATCAATCCGGCCGGCCAGATGTGCGATCAGTCGGGCCGGGTTTTGGGGGTGGACCGCACCGGTCGGGTTTACGAAGCCGGTAGCGGCTACACGCGGGGGTATCTCCACCCGCTGCCTTTTCAAGCGGTGCGCCGGCATGTAGCCGCCATCTTTAACCAGCAGCGCCAGGGCCAGGCCGCGCCCGCTCGCCTGGATGACCAGTTGATCGTCCTGCGCCGCCCCGAACAGGAACGCACCCGCAAAATGTTGTGGGCGCCCTCTACCCAGCAAGAATTAGTAGCCCTAAAATGCGCGCCGGTCATCCTGAATTGGGATGAGCAGCCCGCCGCTAAACCTCTGGCCGAGCTGCGCCAGGCCAAGCGGGGCCTGGGCGACCATGCCCTCACTATTTTCCGCACCACCGGCTCGATAGTGTTTGACCAATCCCACATCTTTTTTGATGGGGTGTGGGGCATGGCCCTGGCCGAAATTTTAACCGCTGAGGCCGTGGCCTGGGCCGCTTATTTTAGCACCTTGCCGGCGGTAGAGCCGGCCTCGCAGCCGCCTTTTCAGCTCCGCTTGGCCTATGAGCCGGCCCTGGAAAAATTTCCAACCATGCCCACCAGTGAAGTTTCAGCGGAAAATACCGCCATTGACATGAAAGCCCTGTATGCCCTGCGGCGGCTGCTGGTCAAACGCCACCCCGATCTCAGGCCGGTCAATACCGTTAATGATCTATTGATCCTGTACCGCTGCCATTTTGGGCATTTGTATACCCCTTCGCCGGAGCTGGAGCAAGCCCTGGCCAGGCTGCAAACGCAAGGCAGCGCCGAGGCGTTGGCCGCCTATACCCTGGCCATGGAGATGCTGGCCAAATCTCAGGCCAACAATCCCTCAATTATGCTGCCGATGGACGCTTCCGGCTTAAGCCCACGCGAGCGGCTGCACCCCACCACCTTTCGCAACCCTTTTACCCAATTGTGGGCCAAATACCAGAGCACCCTGGCCCTCCTGAAACAATATCAAACTTACCAAACCCAGGCCCACTGGTCAGCCTTTAGCGAGGCCCGTTATGCCCTGCTGGTGCAGCTTGACCATTTTGGACAGTTGTTGCAAGCCCACAAGCGCGTTGCCCTGGAAGGTGAAAGCCCCAGCAGCGCCGCCATGCGCCTGCTGGCCCATGTGCCGGACTCGCTCCTGAAACTACTGGACGAGATTCCGCGCCGGATTGATGTGCTGAACGAGGTCATCAAAGGTGAGGAAGTTTTCTCTAATGTGGGCCGGGTAGCGCGAGGCTCGTCGCTCTCTCGCTTTATCAGCGCCAAAGACGATAACGAAAATAAAACCCTGGTGTGGGGTATCTTGACCGACGATCAGGAAGTTTTGCATTTGACCTTACGTGATTTTAGACCGCACGTAGCCGCCCTGGCCCGGATTGGCCGGCTCGACCTGGCCCGGTTTATGGCGGCCCATTATTTGGATAGTTTTGCCCACGGCTTTAATGAATTTGTGGCTCACCTGCTTGACATCTTGAACGCCACTGCCACCCATACCAGCAAGGGAGCAACCGAATGAGCAGCACCGACCCCCTCATTGGAACCAGGTTGGGTTCCTATGAGGTTATCGCCGCAATTGGGCAGGGCGGCATGGCCCGCATCTATAAAGGTTTCCATGCCGAGTTGAATCGCTACACCGCTATCAAAGTTGTCCATTGGGGGCTGCAAGAGGATCCGGAATTTACCGAGCGTTTTCGCCGCGAAGCCCAGGCCATTGCCATTTTGCGCCACCCCAACATCGTACAGATTTTTGACTTTGGGCAGCACAGCAGTGGTTACTACATGGTTATGGAGTTTATTGAAGGCAGCGACCTGGCCGTTATTTTGCGCCAGCACCGCGACCGCAAAGAACTCCTCCCCCGTGATAAAACCATCCGCATTATCCGGGATGTAGCCGCCGCGTTGGATTATGCCCACAGCCGGGGCGTGATTCACCGGGATGTCAAACCCTCCAATATCATGATTACCCCGGAGGGTCAGCCCATTCTGACCGATTTTGGCCTGGTGATGCTGCCCACCCACAAAAGCCAGGCCACCATCGGCAACACCTTTGGCACGCCCCACTACGTGGCCCCGGAGCAGGCCATTTCGTCGGCTGCGGCGGTCTCGGCCAGCGACATCTACTCGCTGGGGGTGATTTTGTATGAGATAGCCACCGGCCAGTTGCCCTTTGATGACGAGTCGGCTTTGAGTGTGGCCCTCAAGCACATCAGCGACACGCCGCCGCCGCCCACCGTGATCAATCCCAAGCTCTCCCCGGATGTGGGCGAGGTGATTTTGCGCGCCCTGGCTAAAGACCCCACCGACCGCTTTGCCACGGCCGGCGACCTGGCCTCGGCCTTAGAAATGAGCTGGAGCGAGGGTGCAGTCAGCCTGTCCAAAGGACGCAAAGCCTCGCCGCCGGTGCTTCCGGCCGGCGTGCCCGCCCCGGCCGCCGTACCCAGCCTGACCCTGCCCAACGCGGCCGCCCTGGCGCCGGCGGTTCCACCGGCAGAGCTGCCTCAAGCGTCATCTCAAGAGCGCAAGTCGCGGTTTGGGGGCTGGTGGCCGATGGCAGTCGGAGGGGTGGTTATTGCCCTGGGGGGAGCCTGGGGCCTGTTTTCCTTTTTTTATCCCTCCTCGGCCCAGCCGGCCTCCACCCCTACAACGGCGGCGGTTAGCCTGGCAACCGCTACGCCTACCCTTACGGCAACTCCCACAGCTACCCCCAGCCCCGCGCCTACCTCAACTCCGGTTCCGCCTATGGCTACCCCTCTGCCGCCCAGCGCCACCCCTACCTCAACCTTTACAGCGACTCCCTCGCCCACCGATACCCCCACCCCAACGGCAACGCCGACTCACACCTTTACGCCTCTACCGCCCACTTTAACCCCTACCTCGACGCCTACCCCAACGTTTACGCCAACTTCAACCCTCACCCCCACCGTCACACCCCTGCCCGCGCCGGTCACCACTCTGACTCCCACGCCTGCTCAAGCTACCACCCGCGAGCAGCTTAAAGGCAAAATTTTGTTCAAAACGGATCGGGCCGGCCTGGTGCAAATCTACAGCATGGAGGCCGATGGGTCGAATCAGCGCCCCTTTGAGGATATCAACCTCTATACCCAATTAGAGGCCGAACTGCCCCTCTCTCCCAACAAACAGGAACAGGTGGTGGTGCGCGGCGAAGGGCAGTTAGATTTGTGGCGTTCTAATTTAATTAACGGTCAGGAATTGAGGATTACCAGCACCGGCAAACCGGAGTATGACGCGGCCTGGTCGCCGGTGGATAACCGGATTGCTTACGTTTCAGAGGAAACGGGTAACGGGGATATTTATGTGCTCAACCTGGATGGCAGCGCCAATGATCGTTTAACCTTCAACACCGATAATTTTGACAAGCACCCCACCTGGTCGCCGGATGGCAGCAAAATTGCCTTTTGGTCTGATATCAGTTTCAATAAAAAACGCCAAGTTTGGGTGATTGACCTGGCTACCAAGACGCTCAAGAGCCTGTCGGATAATCCGTATAATGATTGGGACCCGGTGTGGGTCCATTAAAAAACCGGGTTTACCGTTTTCGGGCCGCCGGCAACTGCACCCGAAAGGTGGCGCCCTCACGCCAAACGCTGTGGACTTTGATTTTGCCGCCCAACCCCTCCACGTAATCCCTGGCCCAAAACAGCCCAAAGCCCATCCCGGCCGCTTTGCTGCTCCAGCCTAACTCAAAAATGTCATTTAGATTCTCTGGCCGGATACCACTGCCGTTATCCTGCACTAAAACTTCAACGGTTGAGGCATCACCCATGTAACTCTTTACCCGCAGTTCGCCTTCGTAGCCGTTGTCGTGGGCTTTTTCTTTGATGGCTTCAATGGCGTTTTTGATCAAAATCCTGAATACCTCGGTTAGCATCTCCGGCGAGGTGTAGACCGGCAAAAGATCATCGGCCAAAACGGTCTGGATGGTAATTTTATCCCGGCTGCGCAGCAGGTTGGGATCCGGCGAAATTTTGGCGATGGCCTGGCTGACGCATTTGTTAACCTCAAGCTGCTGGTCGGTTTGCTGTCGCCAGGGTTCGTGCAGATGATCCAGAATCGTGGAGGCTTGACTGAGCCGCTCCTGCATGTCAGGCTCCAGCTTTTGAAAGGTCTCGTCAAGCTGCGGCGCAATCATCTGCAAGTAAATGCGGAAGACGCCGATGTGATTGCGCAATGAGTGAACATAAGCGGCT
>CAZDMM010000330.1:0-7902 GCA_964505845.1 uncultured Caldilineaceae bacterium | reverse complement strand
TTGATGGAATAGGCAAAATCCTGGGCAGTTACGGGCGTGCCATCGGCAAATTTTAAACCCTCTCGCAGTTTGAAGGTGTAGGTTTTGCCATCCTCGGAGATAGTCCAGCTCTCGGCGCCATCGGGCACCACGTTTAATTGGGCATCCAGTTTGACCAGCCCACCAAAGATCAGGTTGATCGCCAGGACCGATTGAGCGTTGCTTGGATTGGCCGGGTCGAGGCCGGGCAACTCGTTGACTCCTTCTACAGACCAGATCAACTTTTGATTGGTGACTGCGGCAGCCGGAGCGGGGGTTTCGGCGGCGGCAGTATTGACCCCGATCAGGGCCACCACCACCGCCACAAGAACGAACCATTTCAATATTTCACGTTTCATCATTTTCCTCCTCGTTTAGATTGTGGTTAATAGTGGAATTAATAGCGGGTGTGATTCACCTTAAAACCAGGCACTGCGTTATTGACTTATAGGCCACTTTGCCTCCTTTTGGCAAGTCAAATACTAAACAGGACCGCCCCCAGGGCGGATGATGACACTTTGAACCTCAGTAGCTACGGCGGAGGCAGGTTTGGCGGCCAGCAGGTCATCAAACAGCGGCAGCGCGCCGGTGTGGAAGGCGTAATCCGCGTACAAAAACATGGCCGCCGACCAGCCCTGGTGGGCAAAACCCATGGGGTGGCCGCGCTCGCCATGCAGCCACTCGTTGAACTCCCACTCGTCATTCAAGCCCTGCCGGTTGGCTTCGGCCAGCGAAAGCAGCAGCCGTTCCGCTTCTTTTAGCCATTGGTGGCGCACCAGGGCCGCCACATGAAAGCCGCCGATCATCGGCCAGATGCCGCCGTTGTGATATTGGTGCGGCAGGTTGAGATTCCGGCTGCGGTAGTAGTCGCGCCAGTTTGGCTCGCCGGGGAAGATGGGGGGATAGATGGCTTTGGTGGGGAAAGGTTCGGCCATGCCCACTTGATGCATATAGCGCAGAATGTGCTCGCTGCGGTGCCAATCGGCCACCCCGGTGAGGACGGTCAGCAGATTGGCCAGGCTGTCGCACCAATCACCATATTCCCGAAAGGCCACCCAGGGCAGGTAAAAGGGCCGGCTGGAGATGGTGCCGACATTGTGGTACAGCATAAACCATTCCAGCCGGATGGCTTTGAGCTTTTCCAGGTGTTCGGCAAAATGCTCGGCCACCCAGCAGCGGTCAATCCACATGAGCAGGTTGAGGCGCTCGTGAATGCCGGCGGCGTCAATGCCCGGCCGGTAGCGGGTTGCGCCTTCGGGCAGATGTTTGGCTAACTCCTGGTGAGCCAGGGTAGCGGCGTAGTAAAGCACATTATCGTATAATATGTTATAGCGTACCGCCAGCAAGTCCATCCAGTTGCCGGCTTCCGGCACTTCCAGCAAGCCGCACTCGTTCATATCCTGGCAGTCGAGCCAGGCCATAGCCCGGTCCAGGCTGGCCCAATGCCGCTGCAGAAAAGCGGCGTCGCCTGTAGTTTTAAAGTAGAGATAGTGGCCCACCAGGTACCACAAGTTGGCGTCCACCGCCCCGGCGTTTTCGGTACTGACATAGCCGGTATCGGGGTTGACATTAAGCTGGATCAGGCCGCGCCTGGATTGGTAGGCGCTCATCGTTTCCAGGGCGGCCCGGCAGGTTGAAATCAGGGTAGGGTCGCCGCTGGTGATCGCTCCCAAAAACATGACCGCGTTATCCCTGGTCCACACCTGGGGATAGCCGGCCGCTAGCGCTGAGGCGCGAAAGCCAAACGGCGTCACACAGTGGTGAAGTATTTCTAAAGCCTGCTGGCGGGCTTCGTGGAGCAGAAGCTGATCTTTCTTCATTTGACCAACCATCCATTCGGCGCGGCCGTAGTATCCAGGAGAACGCGGCGTTTGAAGGCGCTTTCTACCAAAGACACGGCCATGCGCTCGGCCTCCCACAATTCCACAGCCGGGTACTCATCGGCGATGAGGGTCAGGTGTAGGGTAGCGTCATCCCAGGTTACGGCAATATCATCTACGGTGGCGCTGCGGCCCCGCTCCAAAAACTCGGCCAGGCGCAGAATGGCGGCTAGCCGGGTGAGCAGCACGGCGTCATCGTTATCCAGCAGAATCTGGTAGGCGCCGGGGTCGGGGCGGCCCTTGCGGTGGGAGCGGGCCAGCAGGGCAATCAGGGCCGTTTCGCGGGGCGTGAAGCCGGGCAGGCCGCTGTTGATAATTAGTGTTTCCGAGTGCAGGTGGTGGTCGTTGTAGCTGATCATCGTGCCCAGGTCGTGCAGCAGGGCGGCGGCATCCAAGAGTTCGCGCTCGGCCAGGCTGTAGCCGTGCAGCGGAGCCAACTGCTCAAACAGCCGCCCGGCCAGATAGCGCACGTGATTGGCGTGGCTCTTTTGGTATTGATACGTCCGGGCCATGTTGATGACGCCAAAGCGGCGCACATCGGCGCTGACGGGATAAGGTAGATGCTGCCAAAACTGCTCAAAGAATAGGCCCTCGCGCAGGCCGTTGATGGAAACTTTTAACTCGCCAACTTTGAGGCGATTCATAATCGCCAGGATGACCATCGCGCCGGGCAAAATAATGTCGGCCCGGTCATTTTTTAAGCCGGGGATGTTTTGGCGTTCGGCCAACGGTAGTTCTCGGAAGAGGTCAAGGCTGGCGGCAATGGAGGCCCGGCTGAGGCTGAAGCCGTGCAGGGTGTTGAGGGGATATTTTTGGCGGGCCGCTTCAATTTTAGCCAGGTTGCGAATAGCCCCACCCAACCCCACTACCGGCCCAATTTTGGGCTTGAGCCAGGGGATGGTATCCAACTGGCGCTCGATTTCAGCTTGAATTCGCTCAAAATCGGCCTGGCTGATGGGATCACTTTGCACAAAACGCTCGGTCAAAGCCAGCGTGCCCAGGGTGAGGGCCTGCCCGCGATAAAAACGGCGGTCTCGCACCTCGCTCACCTGGGCGCTACCGCCGCCGATGTCAACCACCACCCCCTGGGTCAGAGGGACTTCGTTCAGTGCGCCGAGCGTGCCGTAATAAGCTTCTCGCTCCCCATCCAAAACCCGCAGCGACAGCCCAATCTCCCGTTCTACCTGCTCCACAAAGGCCGCGCCGTTAGCCCCCTCCCGCACGGCGCTGGTGGCAGTGGCCACAATCATGTCCACCTTAAAACCATCACAGAAGCGTTTGAACAGCCGCAGGGTAAAGAGACCTCGGGCCATGGCCTCTTCGCTCAGCCCTCGCTCGGTCATGCCCTGGCGCAGACGCACCACCTCGCGGATTTCATCCTCCAGCCGGTAAGCATAGCCAGGGATGGCATTCATTACCACCACCCTGGCGGTATTTGAGCCAAGGTCAATAATGGCCATGCGATGCGGCGGTATAGCTTTCATGGCCTGGCCTCACTCTGAACCTGGACGCCGCTGTCAATAACTTGGCGGGTTAAGAGATACCAGTTGGTGACGGTGCGAAAACGGTCGCTGGGGTTGGTGAGCGGGCCAAGCTGCACATCATACACCTCACGGCTGACGCCATAGGTGTAAACCGGGTAAAACAGGATCAGCGAGGGAACCTGCTCGGCAAAGATACGTTGAAATTGAAAGTAATAATCGTTCCGTTTGCCTTTGTCGGTGAGGGTGCGGGCCTGCTCCAACAGCATCGAGGCTTCATCATTGCTCCACCCGGCATAATTTTGACCGCCCGCAATCTGGGTTTGATGCCAGAAAGGGTAAGGGTCGGGGTCGCCGGTGAGGACTACTTCGGCCAGGGCGGCCTGGAATTGATGTTTGGCCAGGCGGTCTCCCAAACCGGCCCGAATAGTCTCCAGGGTAACGGCGATGCCTGCCTGTCGCCACTGCTGGCTGGCCAGTTCGGCTACTTTAACCCGGTCGGGGTCATCGCTGGTCAGCAAGCTAAAGGTAAAGGGCTGTCCCTTTTTATCGCGGATGCCATCGCCGTCGCTGTCTTTCCAGCCCGCTTCATCCAGCAGGGCGGCGGCTTTGGCCGGATCATAACCAATGACCGGCTGATCGGCATCATACGCCCAACTCCAGGAGCGAATCGGCCCGGTAGCGATCAAGCCCTGGCCGTTGAGGGCCTGGTCAATAATGGCCTGCCGGTCCAGGGCATGCAGCAGCGCCTGCCGCACTTTGACCTCTTGAAAAAAAGGCAGCCCGGTCAAATCTTGCAAGTTGAGATAGATAATCTCATGCCCGGAGAGTCGAGCCGTGTACAGATTGAGCGAGTCCAGGGTTTTGACCTGCGGGATAGCCTGGGGCGGCACGGAGCTGATCCCCAAGACAGCGCCGGCCTGGTAGGCGCTAATGCTTTCCTGGTAGCTGGGATAAAAGCGAAGCTCGATATGAGCCAGGCGGGGTTTGGAGCCGCTGTAGAGCGGGTTGGCCGACAGACGGGCAAACTCGGCGTTCACCTCATCCAGTTTGAAGGGGCCGGTTCCCACCGGCTTCAAATTAAAGGGGTGATTGAGCATGTCCCGCGCCGGCATATCTTTGAGCAAATGCTGGGGCAGGATACCGATGGTGGTAAAATCGGCAAAAGCGGGGTAAGGTTCTGGCAGGCTAAAGCGAATGGTGGCCTCATCCAACTTTTCGACCGTGACCGTTTGCCACAGGCGGGCCAGGCCGGGTACGCCCGGAAAATCCGGGCTTTGCATCAGGCCGATGGTGAAGATGACATCATCGGCGGTCAGGGGGCGATTATCCTGCCAGCGGACATCGGTGCGCAGCCGGAAAACATAAACCAGGCCGTCGTCGCTAACAGTCCAACTTCTGGCTAAATCCGGCTCTAACTCCCCCTGCCCGTTAAAGCGGGTTAGCCCATTAAAGATGAGGGCGGTGAGGTCCTGGTCTACCTGGTTGTATTGAGCCAAAAGGGGATTGATGAACTGAGGCAAGCCGGCGATGCCTTCGGTATAGGTGCCGCCTACATCGGGCAGGGTAACGGTGGTGCGAGAGAAGGCCAGGAAAATCAAAAAGGCCATCGTCATGGCGATGCCCGTAAAGGTGAGAATCGCCGGCCAACGAATATGTCGTCCCAACGTTGGTGTCCTTCCAAACGTTCAACGTGTAACGTTCAACGTTTTTCAATGAAAATGCACAACAGATTGATCTCTGTTGTGCATCCAATATGTCAACCCGGAATAGCTAAATTAGCGAGCCAGGGCCACCGAAATGAGCGAGGCCACAAAAAAGAGTACGGTCAACCCGATGGTGGTCTGGTACAAAGTTTTTTCGATGCCGCGCCGGGTGCGGTAAACTCCCCCATCGCCGCCAAAGATGCCGCCCAGGCCGGAGCCTTTGGTTTGCAGCAGCACCAGGGCAATGATGGTTATAGAAATAATAATTTGAATGACTTGAACAGAAACCAGCAAGGCGAAACTCCTCACAAAAAAAGTTGCTTTACAGAATACAGCCTGTTATTATAAAGTAGAGCGATGGATTGAACAAACTTTTAGAATAATTTTAGAAAAGGCAGCTTATGGCACATTTTGACCTGACCCAACAGCCACACCGTCGCCTTAACCCGCTGACCGCCGAATGGGTGTTGGTTTCGCCGCACCGCACCCAACGGCCCTGGCAGGGGCAGGTGGAGACGCCGCCCCAGGACGAACGCCCACCTTATGACCCTACCTGCTATCTGTGCCCCGGCAACCGGCGGGCCGGCGACGTGCAAAATCCTCCCTATACCGGCACTTTTATCTTTGACAATGACTTTGCGGCCCTCAAACTGGATGCACCGGCCGGGTTGAGCAAAGCAGCCGCCTCTGAGTTGTTTGTGGCCGTGCCGGAGCCGGGCGTCTGCCGGGTGGTCTGTTTTTCTCCGCGCCACGATTTGACCCTGCCCCAGATGGATTTGGCCGACCTGCGCCGGGTGGTGGAGGTGTGGGTTGAGCAGTACCTGGAGTTGGGGTCTCTGCCGCAGATCAATTATGTGCAAATTTTTGAGAATCGCGGGGCCATGATGGGCGCGTCTAACCCCCATCCGCACGGCCAGATTTGGGCCAACCACACCTTGCCCAACGAACCGGCCAAAGAAGATCGCAGCCAGGCCGATTATTGGGCCAGGCATGGCCGCTCGCTGCTGGGGGATTACCTGGAGCAAGAGCTGGCCCAACGGGAGCGGGTGGTGGTGCAGAATGAGCATTTTGTGGCCCTGGTTCCGTTTTGGGCCGTCTGGCCCTTTGAAACGCTGCTCATCAGCCGCCGCCCTGTGCCTTCTATGGCGCGTCTCAGTCAGGCCGAGCGTGACGGTCTGGCCGATATTCTCAAACGGCTGACCACCCGCTACGATAATCTATTCAAAATCTCTTTTCCCTACTCGATGGGGTTTCACCAGCAGCCCACCGACGGGCAGGAGCATCCGCACTGGCATCTGCATGCCCATTTTTACCCGCCTCTGCTGCGCTCGGCCACGGTGCGGAAATTCATGGTCGGCTACGAGATGCTGGGCGGCCCGCAGCGCGACATCACCGCCGAAAGCGCCGCCGATCGGCTGCGCCAGATGAGCGAGACGCATTACCTTAGAAATGAACTCAGCATGAAAATGGGTTAGTTCACAGAGAAACACAGATTTTCTTTAATGTTTACCTTTATCCGTGTCATCGGTGTTCATCCGTGAGCAATTTTACCATCTCCTTGAAACGCATCAAAAGTCAATCCTTTTTTAGCTTGGAGAGTTATGACTGAATCAACTGCCAATATTTTACCCTGGCCCCACCGCCGCAGCTCCAGCGCTGCGGCCGAGACGACGCCGGGTGGTGAGGAGCCGGTACGCTGGGTTTCGGTGGGGGTATTTGCCCCGGTGGAGGCGGCCATTATTGCCGGCCGCCTGGAAAGCGAGGGCATCCCGGCCGTTACCCAACAGGAGGCGGTAGGAGCAGCCCTGGGGCTGACCGTCGGGCCGCTTGGTTCGGCCCGCGTGCTGGTTCCCGAACCCCTGGCCGAGCAGGCCCTGGCAATCCTGGCCGAGACGTTTGAGACGGGGGATGATTTTGACGAGTCGGAACAGGATGGCTAGGGAAATTGTTTCAGGTTGAAGGTTTCTGACAGTCCTCCGGTATAATAATAATGTACTAAAATGCGGAGGAAACTCATGACGCCCAAATATCAAACCATCTGTATTGTACTGGGGCTGGGTATCCTGATGATAGCCAGCTTTTTTGATCAACCCCTGGCCCAGGCCCAGAGCGAAGAAGGGCAGGTTTACATTGTCCAGGCCAGCGACACCCTCTGGAGCATTGCCCAAAAGTTGCTGGGCGACGGCAACAAGTTTGAGACCATCATCGCCGCCACCAACGCCAAACACGCCCATGACCCCAGCTTCAGCCTGATCCAAGACCCCGGCCTGCTGGTCGCCGGCTCCAAACTGTGGATACCCAACACCCCTCAATTACCCATTACCAATCTCCAAGCTCCAACCTCTACTAACCCTTCCTCTCAGTCTTTTCTACCTCCTCAATCCGCCCTCCCCAGCGGCCACATCGCCTTTAGCTTTTGGAACAACGCCCCCAACCGCTGCACCTACGAAATCAACGTGATTGATGTGCAGGCCTGTTCACAAAGCGCCGCAGCCTGCCAGGCCAACCGGCGCGTTTTTAGCCTTAACAACGTCAGCGAACCGGCCCTCTCGCCCGATGGGACGCGGCTGGCCTTCCGCGGCTGGGGCGACCCTCCCACCAAGGATAACCCCTTCTACGGCTGCGCCCCGGCAGTCAAAGCGCGCTACCTGGCCAATACTACCCTCGATGGGACCGAACTGCGCGGCGTCGGCGGCTTTTGGGAAGACTCCCACCCCGACTGGTCGCCCGACGGCAAACGGCTGCTGTTTGACACCGGCCGCAACGGTGACGGCATCACTCGCATTTTGCTGATCAATGCCGACGGTTCCGGTGAAG
>CAZDMM010000329.1:0-7929 GCA_964505845.1 uncultured Caldilineaceae bacterium | reverse complement strand
GGGCAATATCTCTGGGGCTGGTCGCAACCGCTTCGGCGGCCCGCCGGGCCAACACCGAGATAATTTGCGGCTGCGCGCCCAACGGCGTCCCATACTTAAATTGCACCCGCGGCCACTCGGTTTTGGCCCAGTTGAGAATGGCCGGCACGTCATTTTTTTGGTGGCCGGCCGGGCCTAAAAAGAGCGGCAAGGCGATGATGCGCTGCGTCCCGGCTTCCACACAGGCGCGAATCCCTTCTACGATAGGCGGGTCGGCAAATTCCAGGAAGCAGGGGTAGACCGGCAGGTGCAGCCGCTCGGCCAGGGCCTCGGCAAATTGGTTGTACTCCACAATGCCTTCTTCATCGCGGCTGCCGTGCCCAATTAACAGCAGAGCTTCACCGGTTGAGATTTGATCAGGGGTCAAAATTGTTTCCTCCCAAAAAACAGGTTAGAAGTGGCTGACTCACTACAGTCCTGCAACTCTGCTGCTGGCTGCCCTGCCACCTGCCACCCCGTTGATGCGCTTGCGCCGCATATATTCGCGGGCCGAGTCTTCCACGCTGATTTGGCCGGCCAGAACCCGGGCCTGATAATCGGCGGTCCACTGAAAGAGGTGGGAGCGGGCGGTGCGAAATTCATCTAAAATAAGCGGGGCCAGGCCGCCGCTGTCGCTCATAAAGCCGCTGTCAAAGAAATCTTGCTCGGCCTTGCGGCGGTCATACTCCAGCCGGATAATTTTGGCCGACCAGCGCCCGCGCTGCCAGCCCATCTGGCCGTAGCAGGCCCGGCTGTCGCCGTCAAAGGGCAGCCCCACCGCGCCCACATTGACCACCAGCGTATCGTTTAGCCGCCGGATTAGCGGCACGTGGGTGTGGCCCACCCCAAAGAGGGCGGCCTGGCTGTCAATCTTTTGGCGCAGTTCGCTGTCGCTGGTGAAGGGATGAATGCCATCCCGGTTGTGGCGCATGGAGGCGTGGGTGATGGTGACGGGCCGGCCGTCCGGGCCGGTCAAACTCTGGCCGTCGGGCAGCGCAGCCAGATAGGGGATATGTCCCTGCACCCGCTGGAAAGTCCAAAAGGTACTGCGGTGAGTTTCAAAAAACGGGCCGCTGTAGGGTGTGCCCGGTTGGGCTAAACCAATCACATAATCTTCGTGGTTGCCTTTGATGACCAGCCAGCCGGCCGTGCGAGCTTTTTCTTGCACAAAGCGCAAACACTCCAGCGGGCGCGGGCCACGGTTGATAATGTCGCCGGCCACAATCACCTGGTCGGGCTGCCAGGCTTCCAAATGCTCGGTTATGGTTTGCAAAGCGACTAAATTGGAATGGATATCGGCTAAAACTGCAATTTTCATGACTCAGCTAATCCAGACCCTAAAGGTCTTTGAGACCTTTAGGGTTTTCATATGGCAAGAAGCAGGCTGTTTCTTAACCGGGTTACTTTAATTCAAAGATGGCGATGGTGGCGCGCAGGTTTTTATCTCGACGCACCGGGATGCGGCGCGCCCCTTGCAGGTAAATTTCTTGGGTGATGTGAATCCCTCGCGCCGTACAAAACTCTCCAAAGTCTCGCACGGTCAAGGGGCGAGCGCGGGGCGGAGTATCCCAGGATTGAGGCAGGCCCGGCGCAATCGGCATGCGGCCGGTTAACAGCAGGCTCAGGCGGCAGCGCCAATGGCCCCAGTTGGGAAAGCTAACAATGGCCCGGCTGCCTACCCGCAGCATCTCCCGGATGATGAAGGTCGGGTCATTGAGATAGGGCAAAGTTTGGCTGAGAATGACCGTTTGAAAGGACTGGTCGGGATAGTCGCCCAAACCTTCGTGCAAATTGCCCTGGCGCACGCTCAACCCTTTGCGCACGCAGGCCAGCACGCCCTCTTCCGATAATTCGATGCCGCGGCCCGTAATCTGGTGGGTATCTATGAGGCAGCGCAGCAGTTCGCCGTCGCCGCAGCCCAGGTCGAGTACTTTTTCTTTGGGTTGGATGAGTTCCGCAATCGCCAGCAAGTCAGGTCGCAAGGTCAAAGTTGCGGTAACGGTTTGATCCACGGTAGCTGTGATAGTGAGCTCCTTCAAAGATTAACCACAGATTTCACCGATTACACAGATTTTTATTTTATGTGTGAAATCCGTGTAATCTGTGGTTAAAAACTTTCATCATTGGAGGTGTACCTAACTCCTTCAAAAACTAAATTGAAAAATCTACCACCGGCTTGGGCGGCGCGACCGGGGCAGGTTTGGGCATTTTGATGCGATGCTCGCGCACCACCCGGCCCAAAAAGTCGGAAATCAGATTGGTCATGGTTTCCACTTCCAACAGAAAAGCGTCGTGGCCCCAGGTGGACTTGAGATTGCAGTAGGTTACGTCTGCGCCCACGCCGGTTAAGGCGCTGACCAGCTCTTTGGAATGATAGGCCGGGTAGAGCCAATCCGAGGTAAAGGAAACCACCAGATAGGTGATATTAGCACTGTTGCTAAAGGCTTCAATCAGGTTGCCGTGGCCGTTGGTCAGGTCAAAGTAATCCATGGCTTTGGTTACGTACAGGTAGCTGTTGGCGTCAAAACGCTCGGTAAAGCGATTACCTTTATAGCGCAGATAGCCTTCAATAGCAAAATCGGTGGTAAAATCGTAGCCAAAACGCTCCCGCTCTTGCAAACGGCGGCCAAATTTATGGTGCATGGATTCTTCGCTAAGGTAGGTGATGTGCCCAATCATGCGGGCCACGGCCAGGCCGGCGTTGGGTTTGTTTTGATGGTAGTAGTCGCCGCCGTTCCAGTTGGGGTCGGCATAAATGGCCTGACGCCCCACCTCGCTGAAGGCGATGAGCATGGGCGAGTGGCGGGCAGTGGTGGCCAGAGGCAAAGCTGCCCGCACCCGGTCGGGGTAGCTGACCGCCCACTGTAAAACCTGCATGCCGCCCATGCTGCCGCCGGCCACGGCCAGCAATTTGTCAATCCCCAGGGTGTCAATCAAATGGCGCTGCGCCCGCACCATATCGCCGATGGTGACTACCGGAAAACTCAGGCCATAAGGCTTGCCTGTTTTGGGGTTGGTTGAGCCGGGGCCGGTGGAACCCTGGCAGCCGCCAATCACATTTGAGCAGATGACAAAATATTTGTTAGTGTCAAAGGCTTTGCCCGGCCCAATGCAGTCGTCCCACCAGCCCGGTTTGCGGCTGTTGGGGGCGTGATAACCGGCGGCGTGGGCGTCGCCGGAGAGGGCGTGCAAGATGAGGATGGCGTTGCTGCGGTCATCATTGAGCCGGCCGTAAGTTTCGTAAGCCAGGGTAATAGGGCCGAGCGTCTCGCCGCTGTCCAAACGCATCGGCGACACCTCAGCAAAGGTAAAATATTTGCGTTCAACAATCCCCACGGAATTAGTTAAGTCTGCCATATTCACCTCTCGCCAAATAATAGCCCGGTTGCTCAACCTGGCAAAATGTTAACCTATAAAAAGTGTACCTTCCCGGAGGCAGACCTCACCGCTTCCGGGAAGGTTTAAGCCTTAAAACGTAAAACGTAATGGCTGATGGCAAAAATAATTTTCAACCACAACCATTACGTTTTACAATTTACGTTTTATGTTATTTTAGAGATTATACGGACAAATCAGGCTTTTGCCAATGCCTGGTCTAAATCCCAGAGAATATCGTCAATATCTTCCAGGCCGATGCTGAGGCGCACAAAATCGGGCGTGACCCCGGCGATGAGCTGCTCGTCGGGGTTGAGCTGGCTGTGGGTGGTGCTGGCCGGATGGATGGCCAGGCTTTTGGCATCGCCCACGTTAGCCAGGTGGCTCAAAAGTTTGAGGTTGTTGATGAAGTTGCGCCCGGCGTCCAGCCCGCCCTCAATGCCAAAGCCTAAAATTGCGCCCGCGCCCCTGGGCAGATATTTTTTGGCGGCCCGGTAGTCGGGATGACTCTCCAGGCCGGGATAGCTGACCCATTTGACTTTGGGGTGGTCTTGCAGAAACTCGGCCACTTTTTGGGTATTCTGCACGTGGCGGTCTATGCGCAGGCTGAGCGTTTCTAGCCCTTGCACAAAGAGCCAGGAGTTGAAGGGGGTCTGGCAGGCCCCGATGTCGCGCAAAATCTGGACGCGGGCTTTGAGGATAAAGGCCGGCGCGCCCAGGTCAGCGTAAACCAGGCCGTGATAGCTATCATCAGGGGTGTTAAAGTTGGGGAAGCGCGGATTGCCGGCCCACTTAAAGTTGCCGCCATCCACAATGATGCCGCCAATGGCGGTACCGTGCCCACCGATAAACTTGGTGGTGGAATGAACCACGATGTTAGCGCCCCACTCAAAGGGCCGGTTCAGGTAGGGGGTAGCAAAGGTGTTGTCAATCATCAAGGGGATGCCGTACTCACGGCCAATAGCGGCCACTTCTTCAAACGGAAAAACGTTGATAAGCGGGTTGCCCAGCGTTTCGCCAAAGATAATTTTGGTGTTATCCCGGATGGCTTTGCGGAAGTTCTCCGGGTCTTTGGGGTCTACAAAAGATACTTCGATACCCATGCGGGGAAAAGTATAATTGAATTGGTTAAACGTCCCGCCGTAAAGGGTTGAGGCCGACACGATGTGGTCGCCGGAATTAGCCAGGGTCAAAATGGCCATGGCCTGCGCCGCGTGGCCGGAACTGGCGGCCAACGCGCCTACCCCGCCTTCCAAATCGGCGACTCGCTGCTCCAACACATCGGTGGTGGGGTTCATAATGCGGGTATAAATGTTACCGAACTCCTGCAAGGCAAACAGCCGGGCGGCATGCTCTGTATCTTTGAACACGTATGAAGTTGTCTGGTAAATCGGCACGGCCCGCGAACCCGGCGTTGGGTCCGGCAGTTGGCCGGCATGCAGTTGTCGGGTGGTAAACCCAAATTGGCGTTGTTCTGCTCCGTTTGTGGACATTGATAGATTGTCTCCCTCAAAAGATTTGGTAATTGGTAAATAGTTATTGGTAATTGGTAAATAGTAATTACCAATTACCAATAATCTTCTTCAAATTGAATAATCCTCGCCCAGCCAGACGCCGTGATCCACAGCATAAGGGGCCAAGATAACCCCATGCCCATTGGCCACATGCTTCTCCAGGGCTTCAACCCGGCTCATAAGCGCAATTAAGGAGTCGCCGATGACATCAGGCAAAGCGCCGTGCTCCAGATCGGGGTGGAGGGCCGGCTGGCGGGGCTTGCTGCGCTTAACAATTTCGCCGGGCACACCCACTACCACCGAGTCGGGCGGCACATCTTTAACCACAACGGCATTGGCCCCCACCCGGCTGTTGGCTCCTATGGTAATCGGCCCCAGGATTTTGGCCCCGGCCCCTACCACAACCCCGTTGTTCAGGGTGGGATGGCGTTTGCCCTTTTGCCAACTCGTCCCGCCCAGCGTAACGCCGTGATACAGGGTCACATCCGAGCCTACCTCGGCGGTTTCACCGATGACCACGCCCATGCCGTGGTCAATGAAAAAACGGGGGCCAATGGTTGCGCCGGGGTGAATCTCGATCCCGGTCAAGCTGCGCATAATTTGTGATACCCAGCGGGCCAGCAGCTTGACCCCGTGAGTCCACAGCCAGTGTGACAGGCGGTGGCCCCAAATGGCGTGCAAGCCGGGGTAGCACAGCAGCACCTCCATGACGGTTCGCGCCGCCGGGTCACGATCAAACACAGATTGAATATCAGCGTGGATGGTTTTTAACATTGCCTCTTACCTCCACTATAGTAGAGATTGGTAAGTGGAGATTGGTAATTGGTAATTAACCAATCCCCAATTACTAACTACCACATCAATCAGCCAGGCCGGCAAACAGGGCCGTACTCAAGTAGCGCTCACCAAAGGAGGGGATAATGACCACGATGAGTTTGCCCTCGTTTTCTGGGCGTTTGGCTACCTGGATAGCTGCCCAGGTGGCCGCACCCGAGGAGATACCGACCAAAAGCCCCTCTTCACGGGCCATGCGCCGGGCGATGTCAAAGGCGTCTTCATTTTTCACCCGGATAACCTCGTCATAAACCTTGGTATTGAGCACATCGGGGATAAAGCCGGCCCCGATCCCCTGGATGGGGTGCGGCCCCCGCTGCCCGCCCGACAGCACCGCCGAAGCTTCCGGCTCCACTGCAATGGCCTGGAAGGAGGGTTTGCGGGCCTTGATGACTTCGCCCACCCCGGTAATGGTGCCGCCTGTGCCAATGCCCGAAACCAGAATGTCGGCCTTGCCGTCGGTATCATTCCAAATTTCCTCGGCAGTGGTGCGGCGGTGGATTTCTGGGTTGGCCGGGTTTTTGAACTGCTGCGGGATAAAATAACGCGGGTCGGCGGCGGCCATCTCTTCGGCTTTGCGGATTGCGCCGGGCATACCCTCGCTGCCGGGGGTCAGCACCAGTTCGGCGCCGTAGGCTCGCAGCAGCATGCGCCGCTCTTTGCTCATGGTTTCCGGCATAATCAGGGTGCATTTGTACCCCCGCGCGGCGCATACAAAGGCCAGGGCGATGCCGGTGTTGCCGCTGGTCGGCTCCAAAATAATGGTATCGGGCTTGATGAGTCCGGCCTGCTCTGCGGCGTCAATCATTGACACTCCAATCCGGTCTTTAACGCTGTGAGCCGGATTGTAGAATTCAAGCTTGGCGACCACATCGGCCCTGGCTCCGGCGGTAACATTGCGCAGGCGCACCAGCGGCGTATTGCCAATTAGTTCCGTTACATCGTTATAGATCTTCATTTTTTACTTTAATCCCTTCTTCGTTATAAATAAAAACAGCGTCACAGGTGATAGGCCGGTGGCGCTGTTGCGGTAACAAACAAATTTAGCCCACCCAACCGTTGGTCAAGCGGAGGGTGGCGGGCTTCTTGGTCATTTTAGCTGGCAGGCGGGTTCCCGCACTGCGGCTGGTGAGAGGCCCCTCCCCTCCGCAAGGTACAAGAACAACAACACATGCAAGCCAGATTGGTGAAAAAGGAGTTCATTAGAAGACGATGCCTAAGGTCATTTAACTTTAGTGGTGGATTAGTATATCCAACTTTGCCAGATTGTCAAACAAGCCCAATTTTTGGGGTCTGCGACCAGAGTTCAGACAGACTGTATAGGTTATATCATCTGTTTTTAGACCGCCAGCGGTTTGTACCAGGGTTCACCCAAACCGGTTTGCTGCAGCAAGGCCTGGTTAGAGAAGACCACGCCGGGCGTATCGGCGGCCACGATGCGCCCGGCCTCCATCACCACCACCAAATCGGCCCAGTAGCGAGCAAATTCGGTATCGTGGGTGGCCAGGAGTATGGTTTTTCCCCGGTTAATCAAACGCTCAAAAATGGTAAAAAGCTGGCGGCGCATCCAGGGGTCAAGATTGGCCGTAACTTCATCGCCAATCAATAAAGCCGGCTCCATGGCCAGCACCCCGGCCAGGGCTACCCGCGCTTTTTCCCCGCCGCTCAGGGCGTGGGTAGGCCGCTCCAACAAATCGGTGATTTCACACAGTTCGGCTACGGTCTGCACGCGCTGCCGGGTTTCGGCCTGGCTCAAGCCCAGGTTAAGCGGCCCAAAGCTAATATCTTGGGCCACACTGGCGCTAAAAAGCTGGTCATCCGGGTTTTGAAAGATGATCCCCACCTGCCGGCGCAGCTCCAGCAGCGAGGCGCGTTGGTAAGTGACCGGCTGCCCGGCAAAATATACCGCGCCCTGATTTGGCCGCAAAATGCCGTTGCAGTGCAAAATCAGGGTTGACTTGCCGGAGCCGTTGCGCCCCAACAGGGCCACTTTTGACCCGGCCGGCAGCTTAAGGGTAGCTCCTTGCAACGCCAGCCGCTGCTGGCCGGGATAGCGATAGTACACCTCATTCAATTCCAATAAACACATTACAGCCACCCCCATACCAGCAATAAACTGGCTAACATCCCTGTTCCCAGGCCCCACAAGCGCCGGGCATACGGCTAGGTAGTGGGCCAAACCTTCAAA
>CAZDMM010000328.1:2747-7933 GCA_964505845.1 uncultured Caldilineaceae bacterium | reverse complement strand
CCTTTAAGCAGGCCAATATTCCCTGCATGACCGCCGGCGGCAAAGATGGCTGGCCCATCTTTGTGGGCGCGTATGGACTCATCGGCGCGCTCTATCCCGACCAGGCCGCTCTGGTGCAAGGTCTGTGGGAAGGCTCGATCAAGTGGAACGATGCCAAATCCATGCAAATGTGGCAAAAGATGCAGACTTATGCCGGGGAGATGATGGAGGCGGGCGCCAGCGGCATCGCGGCCGACGCGGCCCCGGGGCGCTTTGCCTCCGGCGCGGTGGCCATGTTCGCGGGCGGTACCTGGTATGCCGCGGCCATCGAGGCGGCTCAACCGGCCTTTAAATGGGGTTACATCCCCTTCCCCGGCAGCGATAAGGCGGACGACAACAAGTATCTGTTTGGCAAGTACGACCAGGGCTGGGTCATCGCCGCCCAAACCCCCAATAAAGAGGCGGCCCTACAATACCTGACCGAGTTTTCCGACAAGACTAACTACCAGACCTTTGCCAACGCGGTCGGCTTCATTCCCACCCAACCCGGCGCTACCTTGAAGACGCAGATAGGCCAGGAAGTGGCCCCTTACCTGGCTAACTTCCGCGTGGGTTACGAGCAGTACTGGGTGCCGCCAAAGGGCGCCGGCCAATATGCCAACCCCTATGCTTCTTACTTCAAACCGTTTGGCACCTACGACGATCCCCAGGTACTGGCCGACAAAGTTCAGGCCGATCTTCAATCCGGGCTTGATGCCGTCAAGTAAAGATTAGAACGCAGATGACGCAGATTCTACGCAGATACACGCAGATAAAAATAAAAAAGATTGGCAAAAATCTGTCGTGTTCACTAAGATGTTGAACAGAGTGACATTGTGCTAATGGCCGAGGCTTAAGCCGTCGGCTACGCAAGCGAGAGCGAAGCCCTGGCGGGCTGAAACGTAGCTCGCAGAGCTTTGCTCTCTTAGCATGACGGCTTCAGCCTCACGCTTTGGCCCGATGGCAAAGTTCAAGTTGTTAGTGAACATCAATATGGTGCAGAATGGAGGATTAACTCTATGACCTATCATTTCGGTCGCGGCCGGGCCAGGTCCATCCCTTACCTGTTACTGCTGCCGGGGATATTCTTTTACCTGCTTATCTCTCTGGGGCCTTCCCTAGCCACAACGGTTTACTCTTTTACGGATGCCACCGGCATCCGCGGCGCGGCCGTCCATTGGATTGGGCTGGAAAATTACCGGGAATTCCTGTTCATGGGCCAGGCCTCGCGCGATAACTATGACGCGCTCTTCCGCACGTTGGTGTTTTGTTTCTTTGTAGCAACCATCCAGTTTTCGCTGGGCCTGCTCATGGCGATGGTGGTCAATCAACGCTTGAAAGGCACCAACTTTTTCCGGACGCTCTACTTCATGCCGGTGATTTTGGGCGCGGTCATCCAGGGCTTGATCTGGTCGCTCTTCCTCTACCCGCTGGGCGGGCCGATGGCCAAAATCTTGGGCTTGTTTGGGATGCAATCAGAATTTTTGGGCGGGCAACCCACCGAAGCCTTCGCCTGGGTGATTGTGGTGCAAATTTGGGCCAATATGGGCATGACCATGGTCATCTTCATCGCCGGGCTGCAAACCATTTCTGGCGAACTCTACGAGGCCGCCCGGATTGACGGGGCCAACTCGTGGCAAGTCTTTACCAACGTTACCTGGCCTTTGCTGACGCCGAGCGTGAATACCAATATCCTCCTGAATATCATCGGTTCGCTGCAGGCCTGGCAGCTCTTCCTGGTGCTGTTGGGTTACCGGAACGGCACCCAAGTTTTAGGCTATTTGATTTTTGCCCAGGGTTTTGGCCAAACGTCGGGTAGTGTGACCAGCGCCTTCCGCCAGGGTTATGCGGCTGCTGCTTCCATCGTGCTATTCTTCTTGGTTCTGGTCATTGGTATGGCGGTCCAATACTTTCTGCGGCGCAGAGAAGAAAGGATACTGGGATGAGCACAGCAATTGCAACCAAATCTGAGGTTAAGAAACAAGTCACTACCAGGCCCATTAACTGGGAGCGCCTGGGGGCCTATGTGATTCTGTTGGTGTTTGCCGTCATCTACCTGGGGCCTTTGCTTATGCTGGTCAACACCTCGCTCAAGACCCTGCCAGAATTCATGAAAGACGCCGTTGCGCCGGCCACCACCTTCAATTTTGGGAATTTTGTGGAAGCCTGGAACAAGGCCAACTTCCCCCGTTACCTGACCAATTCGCTCATCTATACCATCGTGGCCACGCTGGTCTACATCATCACCGCCGTATTTGTCGCCTTCCCCATCTCGCGCGGCTATGTCAAAGGAGCCGGCGTCTTATTGACCATGTTCGTCGTCGCCTTGTTTCTGCCGGTAGCCCTGATCCCACAGTTCCAGTTGATGTTGAGTATCGGGTTATACAACAACCCCATCGGCTACATCATGCTGTTCCTGGTCAACCCGATCGGGATCGTCATCCTGGTCAACTACATCAAAACTGTGCCCAGGGAACTGGATGAGGCCGCCGCCATGGACGGCTGCGGCTATTTCCGCTACGTTACCATGGTGATTTTGCCGCTGATTCAGCCGGCCGTGGCCACCGTGGCCGTGTTGCATGCCATCGGCATCTGGAATGAGCTGATCCTGCCGACGATTTATCTGACCAACAAGGATTACTACCCCATCACGCGCGGCATGATCGTATTCCAGGGCGTCTACGGCAGCAATTGGCCCACCCTGGCGGCGGCAGTGCTGCTGATGACGCTCCCCATGTTGATTCTGTTCCTGTTCTTGCAGCGTTACATCATTTCGGGTCTAACCCAGGGGGCGGTCAAAGGGTAAAACATTAATGAAAAAGGAGTCCAAAGGCAATGCTTTTGGACTCCGATAAGCAGGGAGAGCATCCCAATGGAAAACCAAAAAACCAACCTCTACCTCGGCAGCACTCCAACTCAGGTAGAGGCAAGGCCGGTCGAGGGCGGCTATGTCCAGCTTTTCGGCGAGACCTACTATCGCATTCGTCACTACGAGCAGATGCCCCCCTTCTTCATGAGCCTGGTTAGCAGCGCCGATCACTGGCTGTTCATCTCCAGTACCGGCGGGTTGACGGCCGGCCGCGCCAACCCCGAAACGGCTCTCTTTCCCTATGAAACGGATGACAAAATTGCCACGCACAGCGAACACACCGGCAGTAAAACCATTTTTCTGGTGACGCAGGGCGAGCGCACCCGGCTGTGGGAGCCGTTCTCGGCCCGCTACGTCGGCCTCTACCGCTGCGAGCGCAGCCTTTACAAAAATATCTACGGCAACAAGCTCGTTTTCGAGGAAATCAATCACGACCTGCACCTGACTTATCGCTACGCCTGGCGCACCGGCGACCGCTTCGGCTTTATCAAAAGTAGCTGGCTGCAAAACACCGGTGCTGAAACATGCCAGATTGCCCTGCTTGACGGTCTGCAAAATCTGCTGCCGTATGGGGCCACCACGCCACTGCAAACCTCGTTCAGCAGCCTGCTCAATGCCTACAAACGCAATGAAATTGAACCCTCGACCGGCCTGGGCATTTTTGCCCTGAGCGCCACTCTAACTGACCGGGCCGAGCCAAGCGAGTCGCTCAAAGCGACGGTGGCCTGGCAGGTGGGACTCGGCCCCAAGCAACACCTGCTCTGCGCCGAGCAGCTCGACGCCTTTCGGTGCGGCTTGCCCCTCAACCCTGAACAAGATGTGGCCGGCAAAGCGGGAGCCTATCTGGTCAATAGTACGCTGACCCTGGCGGGGGGACAAATGCGGTCGTGGCATATTGTGGCGGATGTCAACCAGGACAGCCGCGCAGTGGTTAACCTGGTGCAGCGGCTCCAAAACGAGGGCGAATCGATCATCAACCAGCTTCAGGACGACATCGAGCAGGGAACCGTCGAGCTTATTAAATATGTCGCCGGCGCGGATGGGCTGCAGGTGTCGGCGGATCAAGCCATCACCTCGCACCATTTCGCCAATGTTCTCTTCAACATTATGCGGGGCGGCATCTTTGCCGGCGGCTACCAGGTAGACAAGCGCGACCTGCTGGCCTTTATGCGCACCCGCAATCGCCTGGTGCTGGCAACCCAATCGGTGTGGTTTGAGGCGCTGCCGGATAAGATGGATATCCGCGAGTTGTACACACAGGCGGCTACCACCCCCTGCGCCGACCTGGCGCGTCTGTGCTACGAATACCTGCCGCTCACCTTCAGCCGGCGGCACGGCGACCCCAGCCGCCCCTGGAATCGCTTTTCGATCAATCTCAAGCAACCCGACGGCTCACCCCGGCTGAACTATCAGGGCAACTGGCGGGACATTTTCCAGAATTGGGAGCCGCTGGCTTATGCTTTCCCGGCCTATATCGAAGGAATGATCGCCCGGTTCCTCAACGCCACCACCGCCGACGGCTACAACCCCTACCGGGTTACGCGTGACGGCATCGAGTGGGAAACACCGGAACCGGATAATCCGTGGGCGAACATTGGTTACTGGGGCGACCACCAGATCATCTACCTGCAAAAGCTCCTGGAATTTGCGGAGCAAGTTCACCCCGGCGCTTTGCCGTCGCTCTGGGATCGTCCCATCTTCGCCTATGCCAATGTGCCCTACCGCCTGCGGCCTTACCAGGCCATGCTAGACGACTGGTCTAACACGATTGATTTTGATTGGGACAGCGAGCGGGCCACTGAGGCGGCTGTGGCGGCGCTGGGCACTGATGGGCGGTTGTGCCGCGGGAGCAATGGCGCGGTTGTTCACGTCACTATGGTGGAGAAGCTGCTGGCGCTGCTGCTGGCAAAATTAACCAACCTGGTTCCCGAGGGGGGCATCTGGATGAACACTCAGCGCCCCGAATGGAACGACGCCAACAACGCGCTGGTGGGTAAAGGACTGTCGGTGGTGACTGTCGCTTATCTGCGCCGGTTCATTGTGTTCTGGCAGGCACAACTGGCCGGCGCCCAGGCAGCGACTTTCCACGTCAACGTGGCTGTAACAGATCTTCTTGACACGGTGCAGAGCATTCTTGCGGCCAGTCAATCCCAGTTGGAGAGCGGCTTTACCCCTGAAACTCGCCGGGCCGTAATGGACGCCCTGGGGGCCGCCGCTACGGCCTACCGGTCTCGTATTTACAGCGACGGCCTTCTGGCGGAACAAGCGGAGGTAACCGGGCAAGAGCTGCGCGACTTTC
>CAZDMM010000328.1:0-2737 GCA_964505845.1 uncultured Caldilineaceae bacterium | reverse complement strand
TAGCCCAGGCTCACCTGGAGCATACCCTCCACGCCAACCGGCGACCGGACAGCCTCTATCACGCCTACAACATCCTGCGTCTGGACAGGGCCAGCGCCGCCGTTGACCCTCTTTACCCGATGCTGGAGGGCCAAGTCGCCATCCTCTCATCCGGTATGCTGAGGCCGGAGGAGGCCGTGACGCTCTTAAAGAGCCTGCGCCACAGCGACCTGTATCGCGCCGACCAACATTCTTATCTGTTGTACCCCAACCGGACGCTGCCCGGCTTCTTGCAAAAGAACAACGTGACTGCCGAGCAAGTGACCGGTTCAGCATTGGTAGCAGCGCTGACCGCTGCCGGCGACCAACGGTTGATCCTTCTTGACAACGCCGGTATGTATCACTTCAATGGAACGTTTCGTAATGCCGATGATGTATCCTGCGTGTTGGCGGCGTTGGCTCAAGAACCGGCTTACATTGAGCTGGTTGCGGCGGAGCGAACCTTCATCCTCGATTTGTTTGAAACCGTCTTTAATCACCGCTCGTTCACCGGCCGCTCCGGTACCTTTTTTGCCTATGAGGGCCTGGGCAGCATCTACTGGCACATGGTCTCCAAGCTGATGCTGGCGGTTCAGGAGTGCCACGCAGCGGCTGCAGTCGGCGGCGCGGACCCGGAGGTTACGGCGGCGTTGGCGGCGGCCTATTACGACATTCGTCAGGGACTGGGCTTCAATAAATCGCCCCAGGTATACGGGGCGTTCCCCACCGATCCCTACTCCCACACCCCGGCAGGCAGCGGCGCCCGCCAACCCGGTATGACCGGCCAGGTAAAAGAGGAAATCCTGACCCGATTAGGCGAACTGGGCGTGACGGTAAAACAGGGCGAGTTGCATTTTAACCCCATTCTCTTACGGCCTGCCGAGTTTCTGCGCGAGCCAGGCCACTTTACTTACATCAACGTCCAGGGACAGCAGCAGACAGCGCCACTGCCGGCTCATTCACTGGCCTTCACCTTCTGCCAAACACCGATGATCTATACCCGCCATACCACCCCAGCCATCGAAATAACCTACGCCAGCGGCAGGCAGGAAACCCTTACCTGTACCCGGCTTGACGCCGTCACCAGCCGCCACATCTTCGAACGGGACGGGCAGATTCAACAGGTGCGCGTCAGGGTAGCAATTTGACGGTAGCGCCTGATCTCCCAGACACAATATAGACCTCCACAAAAGTCTTTGCCCAGACTGATCTTGCCGCCCTGCGGGTTAGGGGACACTTGTGCCCTACGGGTTGGGGGATAAAAATAAGGAAAAAAATCTCCCAATCCCCAAATCCCCGCCCAAAATGGTTGGATGAAACTTTTCGGGATAGGTATAACGAATATGTCTGTAAAAAAAGGGGCGACGCCTGTCGCGTCGCCCCTCCTCGCCTCACTAAACCCGGTCCACAAACTCCCGGTTGTGGACATTAACGGGCACTTTCATCAACTCCAAAATACCTTTGGCGCAGTGTTCGGCGTAGCGGCGGAAGGCCTCTTCGCCTTTTTCGGCGGTGGCCCGCAGCGGGTTGCCGATGGTGCCGGACTCGATGAACTCGTGGTGATCCATGGGGAAGTGGAAATATTTGTAGCCCTCAAAGTTCACATCGGGCATGCCGTCGTGCTTGCGGAAGGTGTCGGGCAAAAAATCGGGGATGTGGGCCAGGGTTTTGGCGGCCCGCTCCATGCGCACGTAATTAGTACCCTCAACCTTATCGTGGGCCAGCATTTGGGATGTTTCCAGCTCGCTGGCGTGCCAGCCGGGGGTCTCTTCCGGCGGGTTCTCCATCAAGCCCTGCATCAAACCTACATAATTTTCCATGTAGGGCTTGACAAAACCGATCAACGCGCCGGTTTCATAGCGCAGCTTGCGCAGCACCGGGTCAACCACTTTGACGTTGGAGCCGTGCCCGTTGATAAAGATGATGCGGTTGAAACCGTGATGGATCAGGCTGCGGGCCACATCGTACATCAGGTTGAGCAGGGTTTCGGCCCGGATGGTGATGGTGCCCCGCCCCATGCCCGGCTGGTGCATGTGCTGCGGTGAGTAGCCGGTCCAGATGCAGGGGGTGTACAGCACGTGGATGATGTCGGCGATGCGCCGGGAAACTTCTTCAGCGGTGACGGTATCAGTTTTGAGGGGCAGGTGCGGGCCGTGCTGCTCGGTGCTGGCCAGCGGTACCAAAATCAAATCTTTGGTTTTGAGGTACTCCTGGATGTCTACAAAGGTCAAGTCTACGATGTTGTAGGATCGGAATTGGCTGTTGTCGCTCATAAGTTAAATACTCCTTTATTTTATCATCTCCAAAAACAACTCCGCCACCTCCACCCCAAAGGCCGGGTCGTTGACGTGCCGGGCAGTCTCAAGGATAGGCACATCGGGGCGCAGGTTTTGGCGCAGAGCGGCCAAAAAGGCAGCATCGGCCTCGGCGTCCCAAAAAACGCCGCCCTGGGGGTGAGCCTCGCTGGGCGGGAAGCTGGGAATGGACAGGCCCAGGGTGGGGTAGACAATCTTCAGCGGCCCGGTAGCTTCATTGAGCCGCTCGGCAAAGCGGCGGCCCAGTTCGGCCATTTCTGGCTTGAGGGTGCGCACCAGGGTAAAGACCGGGTTGTGGGTGTAAACGGGCCGGCCGGCCAGATGCGCCGGCACTTCGTCGGGCGGGCCGTGAACGGTAAAATCAATGCAGCCGGGCACGACGATTTGAGGCAAACCCAGCCGCC
>CAZDMM010000327.1:0-7941 GCA_964505845.1 uncultured Caldilineaceae bacterium | reverse complement strand
AAAGAACATAGATAACTTGGGCCTGTTCGACCGGGTTGCCCTCCAAAACGGCCAGGTTATTAATGGCCCCAGCGATTTTGTGATGCGTTTGCAAAACTCGCTGATTATCGCCGGCGGCTCAACCATTGCTTCGGTGGTGTTGGGCGTGTTTGCGGCCTATGCCTTTAGCCGCTTCAACATGCCCGGCAAGGATGATTTGCTCTTCTTTATCCTGAGCACCCGTATGCTGCCGGCGGTTGTCGTCACCATTCCTCTCTTTTTGATGTATCGCCAGTTGGGTCTGCACGATACCCACCTGGGGATGATTTTGCTGTACACGGTTTTTAACCTGTCGCTGACCGTCTGGCTGCTCAAAGGCTTTATTGACGAGATTCCCAAAGAGTATGAAGAAGCCGCCCTGGTTGATGGCTATTCACGCTTTCAAGCCTTTTACAAAATTGTGCTCCCTCAAGCCGCTACCGGCATTGCCGCTACCACCGTTTTTGCCCTGATTTTTGCCTGGAATGAGTACGCCTTTGCGTTGATGCTCACCAGCCAGGATGCCCGCACCGCGCCGCCGGCCATTGCCACTATGCAGGGCCGCGGCGGCATCGAGTGGTCGGCCATTGCCGCCGGTTCCCTGGCCTTTTTGATCCCGGTGGTGATTGTCACCTTTGCTTTGCGCAAACACTTGCTGCGTGGTGTGACGTTTGGAGCGATCAGGCAGTAGGAAGTAAGGAGTAGGGAGTAGGAAGTAAGGAGTATGAGAGAAAACTTTTCTACTCCGTACTCCTTACTCCCTACTCCCCGGATTACACCCAGATACGATTGGACCAGTCATGGCTAACATCGAACTTCGCAAGGTGGAAAAGAAATTTGGTGAGGTGTACGCCGTCAAGCCGATGGATTTGACCATCAGCGGCGGCGAATTTGTGGCGCTGCTGGGGCCATCGGGCTGCGGCAAAACCACCACCCTGCGCATGATTTCCGGCCTGGAAACGGTAACCGGCGGCGACATCTTTATCGATGGGCGCAAAGTTACCTGGCTGACCCCCAGCGAGCGGGACATCGCTTTTGTGTTCCAATTTTTTGCGCTGTATCCTCACTTGACCTCCTATGAGAACATCGCCTTCCCCTTGCAGGCGCAGGGCGAGTCGTCGCAGACCATCGAGCAGCGAGTCAAAGAGGTGGTAGATTTGTTGCAAATCAAGCATCTCTTGCAAATGCGGCCCGGCAAACTCAGCGGCGGCGATAAGCAGCGGGTCGCCCTGGCCCGCGCCCTGGTGCGCCGGCCGGCCGCCTTTTTGATGGACGAACCGTTGGGGGCGCTGGATGCCGATTTTCGGGAAAGCATGCGGGCCGAAATCAAAAAGCTGCATCTCAACCAGCACGCCACCACCGTTTATGTCACCCACGACCAAATCGAGGCCATGGCCATGAGCGACCGGATTGTAGTCATGTCCAACGCGGAGGTTCAGCAGATTGGCACGCCCAACCAGGTTTATTACGACCCAGCCAATTTGTTTGTGGCCCGCTTTATCGGCAGTCCGGGCATGAATCTGGTCACCGGCGCTTATGATGAGGGGGCGGTGCATTTGCCCGGCCCCAACAAGTATACCCTGCCCACAGAATGGCGCGGCCCGGTCCAGGCCGGCCGCAACGGCAGCAATCAGGTTATAGTAGGCTTTCGCCCGGAGGCAGCTCAGATTAAGGCCGAAGGCGTGCTGACCGGCGAGGTCTACGCCACCGAGTTATACGGCGCTTATACCATGCTACACGTCAGCCTGGGCAACCAGGAGATCATCCATATCCGGGGCGACCGCCTGACTCGCTACCCTATCGGCGCCATCGTGCGCTTTAACCTTGACCCGGAGATGGTGCGCTTCTTCAACCCTGAAACCGGGTTAGCCCTCGCTCGCAAAAATTGAGGTAGCGGCGACCCTTGCGGTCGCTCAAGGCGAGGGCAAGCCTCGCCGCTACCCTCGCAAAAATTGAGGTAGCCGCGACCCTTGCGGTCGCTCAAGGCGAGGGCAAGCCTCGCCGCTACTCAGGATGCGGGGGCAAGCCCCGCCGCTACGGCAAAAATCAACCTGCCGTAGCAGCGACCCTGGCGGTCGCCCCAGGCGTACTGCAAAAATCAACCCACGGGAGGGTCTGGGCTACTCAGAAGGTGAATTCATGAGTGATGTAACTTTACAGAATGTAACCAAGCATTTTCAAACCGTCACCGCCCTGGATAATGTTTCTTTCTCCATCAAAGATGGCGAGTTTTTTGTACTGCTGGGTCACACCGGGGCCGGAAAAACCACCACCCTGCGGGTGATTGCCGGGCTGGAACGCCAGGACAGCGGGCATGTCCTGTTTAGCAGCGAAATCGTGGATGAGTTGACCCCGGCCGACCGGGACATCGCTTTTGTGTTCCAGCAGTACTCCCTCTATCCCACCATGTCGGTGTACGATAACCTGGCCTTCCCGCTGCGCTCCCCCCTGCGCCGCACCCCAGAATCAGAAATCAAGCAGCGGGTAGAGCAGGCCGCTGAAAAACTGCGCATCAGCCACCTCTTGCAGCGGAAAACGGCCCGCCTCTCCGGCGGCGAGATGCAGCGGGTTTCGATTGGCCGGGCCATTGTGCGCGAGCCGCGCGTCTTTTTGATGGATGAACCGCTCTCTAACCTGGACGCCAAACTGCGCGAATCGCTGCGGGTGGAACTACAGCACTTGCAGCGCACCCAGGGCAGCACCACCCTCTTTGTGACGCACGACCAGGTGGAAGCCCTGACCATGGCCGACCAGATTGCAGTGCTGCGCGAGGGGCGGATTGTGCAAATCGGCACGCCCACCGACATCTACGACCGGCCGGCCACGATGTTTGTAGCCCAATTGGTGGGTACCCCCGGCATCAACCTGTTTAAGGCCAGCCACCAGAATGGGACGCTTTACGTCGAACAGAGCCCCATCCAATTTTCTTTGGGCGCGGCTGCGGCTGAGGTGCCGGCTGCCTTTGTGTTGGGCGTCCGCCCCGAAGATGTTCAACCCGACCCCGCCGGCGATTTCTCCGGCCAAATCACCCTGATTGAGCCGCTGGGCGTCGAGACGATTCTGCACATCAAAGCGGGCGAACAAACCCTGCTCAGCAACATCTCTGGTATGTCCAGTTGGCGCATTGGCGACGCCATCCGCTTTAACATCGCCCGTGAGCGGCTGCACTATTTTGACCCGGAGCGGCACACCCGCATTGCGATGCAGTCAGGGCTACAAACACTGGTTTAACTTTTTGATTGAGGCACATCATGAAAAAAAAACGTCCACATGTACCCATCGGCTTGCCCATTTCGGTGGTGGTACTCTTGATTTTGGGCGCGCTGGCCAACCCCATTATTAGTTCAATATTTACGGAGAGACAGCTTGGCGCCAACGTTATCCTCTCGGCCATCCCCTTTGTGTGCATTTTCGCGGCCATTGTGCTGGCCTTTATCACCCTGGTAGCCTTTGTAGCCAGTTTGCTCAATCACAACATCCCCCCCCAGATCTATCGCCCCATTGAATTAACCATCATTGGCGGTATCGTGTTGGGCATCCTGGGGATGTTCCAGCCCTGGTCATTCCTAGCCTTTCGAGTCGGCTTTTTTGTGCTGCTTTTCTCCACCTTGGGTTTCATTCTGTGGAGTCACGTCATCCCCAGAGGCGTGCAACACAGCGAGGAGGTCGGCGGCGTCTCGATCAGCGAATTTGAGCAAAGTCACAGCGGATAAGGTGTATTCAAAAAGGTGATGACCGCAGACCGCAGACCGATGACCGGGTGTTAGTCTCCGGTTTCCCACCTCACCCAATAATGAATGTGCTTTTCGGTGGTCTGCGGTCAGCCGTCGGCGGTCTATTTCTTAAGGAGGTTTACCATGAAATTCGGCGTCAACACCTGGGTTTGGACCTCACCCCTCACCACCCAGGAATTAAAAAATTTAGTCCCACAGGTAGCCAAACTTGGCTTTGATTGGATTGAATTCCCCATCGAGGGGCTGGACGATTTTGATTACAAAGAAGCGGCGGCGCTGGTCCGGGACCACGGCCTGGGCGTGAGCGCCTGCGCCGCCATGGGCCCCGACCGGGACTTGATCCACCCCGACCAGGCCATCCGCGATAACGGCGCGGCTTACCTGCGCCACGCCATCGCCGCTTGCCACACCCTGGGCGCGCCCAACCTGGTCGGCCCGCTCTATTCCGCCGTGGGCCGCACCTGGCAGGCCACGCCGCAGGAACGGGCGCGGGATATGGAGCTGCTGGTTTCTTACCTGCGCCCGCTGTCAGAATACGCCGCCGATCACGGCGTCACCCTGGGCATCGAGCCGCTCAACCGCTTTGAGACCAGCTTTATCAACCTATCGGCCCAGGTGGTGGAACTGGTAGACCGGGTAGACCGGCCGGCCTGCCGCATCATGCTCGATACTTTCCACATGAATATCGAAGAGCGCTCGCTGGGCCAGGCCATCCGCATCGCCGGCCATCGCCTGTGCCACCTGCACTCCTGCGAGAACGACCGCGGCGCCCCCGGCTCCGGCCACGTGCCCTGGAACGAGGTAGCCCAGGCGCTCAAGGATATTCGCTACAATGGCCCGGTCGTCATCGAGTCCTTTACCCCCAAAGTCAAATCCATTGCCCGCGCCGCCGCCATCTGGCGACCCCTGGCCGACAGTCCCGAAGCCCTGGCTTCAGAAGGGTTGGCGTTTCTGCGCAAGTTGTTGGCCTAATTTCTCCAACTTGACCGCCGACAGCCGACCGGGGACCGCCGAAATACCTCAAGGCGGTCTGCCGTCGGCGGTCGGCGGTCGTTATCAGGAGGCAATCATGCCCAAAACAATTCTCCTCATCGGCACATTTGATACCAAAGGCAACGAGTACGCCTATGTCCGTGCCCTGATCGTAGGGCGCGGGCACAGCGTTTTGACTATGAACGCCGGGGTAACCGGCGAGTCCCCTTTTACCCCCGACTTCAGGGCGGCGGAGGTGGCGGAGGCCGGCGGCGGCAACCTGGCCGACCTGCGCCAAAAAGCCGACCGGGGCGCGGCCCTGGAAACGATGATGCGAGGGGCCACCAAATTGGCCGCCCAACTGCACGCCGAGGGCAAGTTTGATGGGGTGCTGGCCCTGGGCGGCTCCGGCGGCACGGCCATTGCTACAGCCGCCATGCGCGCTTTGCCGGTCGGCCTGCCCAAAGTGATGGTCTCCACCCTGGCTTCGGGCGACATCCAGCCCTACGTGGGCGTCAAAGATATTACCATGATGTATTCGGTGGTGGATATTGCCGGGTTAAACCGGCTCTCGCGCCAGATTTTGGCTAACGCCGCCGGCATGGTGTGCGGCGCGGTGGAGCAGAGTCTGCCTGCCGCCGAGGATAAACCGCTCCTCAGCGCCACCATGTTTGGGGTGACAACGCCCTGCGTCACGATGGTGCGCGAGCGATTGGAGGCGGCCGGCTACGAGGTACTGGTCTTTCATGCCACCGGCAGCGGCGGCCAGGCCATGGAAAGCCTCATCAGCGCCGGCTTTATCAGCGGCGTGGCCGACATCACCACCACCGAGTGGTGCGATGAACTGGTCGGCGGGGTGTTGAGCGCCGGCCCGCACCGGCTTGAAGCGGCGGCCAAGGCCGGGGTGCCCCAGGTGGTCTCCTGCGGCGCGCTGGATATGGTCAACTTTTGGGCCATCGAGACCGTGCCGGAGCAGTTTAAGCAGCGCATCCTGTACAAGCATAACGCTAACGTGACCCTGATGCGCACCACGCCCCAGGAATGCGCCGAGCTAGGCCGGCTCATCGCCAGCAAGCTCAACGAGGCCGCCGGCCCGACGGTGCTGTTCATCCCGCTAAAGGGCGTCAGCGCCATTGACAAAGAGGGCCAGCCCTTTTACCTGCCAGAAGCCGACGCCGCCTTGTTTGAGTCGCTGCGGCGCAACATCCGCCCGCCGGTGGAACTGGTGGAGCTAGATTTGCATATCAACGACCCGGAATTTGCGGCAGCCATGGCCGAGCGGTTGTTGGGACTGCTCGCGTAAACCTGCCCGGCCCGGGTCAGCCGTATAGTAACATCAGGAGTACGATCATGGCCGCACATCAGTTTTCTGCTTCGGCTCTCATTGACGCCCCACCGCAGCAGCTCTACGCCCTCATTGCCGATTATCGCCAGGGCCATCCCCTGATCCTGCCCAAACCGCCCTTTGTCTCCCTGGCGGTAGAACAGGGCGGCGTGGGAGCCGGAACGGTCATCCGCGTTGAAATGCGGGTGTTAGGCCAGCTTCAAACGTTCCGCTCGGTTGTTACCGAGCCGGATCCGGGACGCGTGCTGGTGGAGACAAATGACAACGGTTATGTCACTACCTTTACGGTTGACCCCCGGTCGGACGGGCGGCAGGCCTATGTAACCATTGCCACAGAGATGAGCGGGCGGATGGGCATATTGGGCGCACTGGAGCGGTGGTTTGTGGCGCGGCTGCTGCGCCCGGTCTATGTTAAAGAGTTAGCCCAGTTGGCGGCGGTGGCAGCAGCCCGGGCGGAGTGACCGGGGTTTAAACTGCTGGAAAAGAGGCTTATCAGCCTTTGAAAAAAAATTATCCGCCAGGGATAATTAATTATCCCTCAGGGATAATTTTTTTTCCCTCAGGGATAATTTTTTTTCCCTCAGGGATAATTTATCGGGGCTAACCCTAACGCCAACAGCGCCGAGGCAGGAAAATTTGGCAAGAGAAGTTTCAAATTTGGCAAGAAGATGCTGCCGGAAGTGATTCAACTGGAAAAACTGCGCCAGCAGATTGAAAAGGTCGAGGTTGAGCTGGGCAATTTGTCCGACTACCTGGATCGGGGCCGGCCGGCGGAAGCGCAGCAGGAGGCAGCCCGCCGTCAGATGGAGTCCTGCCGAAACCAAAGCGCCCACCTGCGCGCCCACCTGCATGAACGCCTGGCTGCCCTGCGGGCCGGCCAGCCCCAGGTGATTGAGCAGTGGGTGCAGTGGCATCAAGCCTTGTGCCGGCGCATTTTAGCCAAACCGATCAAGCGGGTGGATGACCGGGTCCGGCGCAACCTGGCCGGTGAACTGCTGCAAAGTTGGGACAAGGTAGGGCGCGGCGAACAGGAGTTTGTAAGCGTTAACCACTACTATCTGGATGACTATGCCAAAGAAGCGGCTCGACTGGTCAAACGAACAGGGGGATGGTGGAATTTTTGGCAACGTTGAAAGCGTAGAAAGGAAAATATTATGAACAAGCAAACGCTAATTAACAATTTAAACAACGACCTGGCCGGTGAATTGGGCGCGATTATTCAATACATCACCTATGCCGCCAAGGTCACCGGGCCATACCGCCCCCAACTGTCCCAATTCTTTTTGGCCGAGGTGGCCGATGAGCAGCTTCACGCTCAATTTTTAGCCAACAAAATAGTCGCCCTGGGCGGCGAGCCAACCACCCAGCCTCGCCCGGTGCCGGCGGCCCACAGCAACCGCGCGATGCTCGAAGCGGTGCTGGCCGCGGAGCGCCAGGCCACCAGCGATTATGCCCAACGGGCCAAAGAGGCCGAGGAGCTTGGCGACAAGGGCCTGGTGGTGCAGTTAGAAGATATGGTCCGTGACGAGAGCGGCCACTCCGAAGAAACCGAGCGCATGCTGCGCGACTGGCCGCTGTAAGGGGGAAAAAGAGATTGGAGATTAGTAATCTCCAATCTCCAATTACCGATCTCTTTTTAACAACAAAGGAGTTTTACTATGCCATTCATACCACGAGAAGAGTCGCTGCGGCGGCTGCGAGCGCAGGTGGCCCAGGGCCGGCCCATCATCGGGGCGGGTGCGGGAACCGGCATCTCGGCCAAATTTGCCGAACGCGGCGGCGTAGACATCATCATTATCTATAATTCGGGGCGCTATCGCATGGCCGGGCGCGGCAGCCTGGCCGGCCTGCTGCCCTACGGCGACGCCAACG
>CAZDMM010000326.1:0-7958 GCA_964505845.1 uncultured Caldilineaceae bacterium | reverse complement strand
TTTTGCCAGGCGATAAGCCATATCGTGGATCATCTCTTCCGCATCGGCCATGTCAAGAATGCCTCGCACTACCAGGCCGGCCAGCCAGTTGGCGTCCACCCGCCGGGCCAGATCGTGGCGGGCCGGGATGGAGGGATAGGCGCGGGTATCATCGTTGAAGCCTACCGTATTGTACAGCCCGGCCGTTTCCATCACCTGCTCCCGAAAGCGGGTCATGCCGTTCAAGCTGTCGTGGAACCACCAGGGCGGGCCTAACTTGAGGGCAGGATAAACCCCGGCCAGCGGCGCCAACTCACGCGAATAGGTGGTTTCATCAAGCGTAAACAAAATGAGGGTCAGACGAGTGTCGTTGCCAACTTTGTCCAATAAAGGTTTCAGATTGCGGGTGAACTCGCCGGCAATGGGGATATCAGCCCCCTTGTCCAGGCCGAATCGTTCAAAAATCAGGGGGTTGTGATTCCGCAGCGAACCGGCGTGGAGCTGCATCACCAGCCCATCTTCCACACTCATGCGGGCATTTTCAATCAGCATGTGGCCGGTAAAGCGCCGGGCGTCATCGGCGCTGGCCGCGCCTTGCAGGGCGCGTTGGAAAATATCGTCCAGCTCGCGCTCCGATAATTCCTCGGTGTAGGCCGTCAGGGCGGCGTGGTCGGTGGCGGTAGCGCCCATGCTTTTGAAAAAAACCCGCCGGTTCTGCAGCGCCTGCACCAGGCTGCGATAGCTGCGCACCTCAATCCCGGTGATCTCGCTTAACGCCTCAATATTTTTACGCCAGCCGATAATGTCAATGTTGACCACCCCATCGGGGCGGAAGGTGGGCAGAATCCGGCCCGGCCAGCCCGACTCGCGGATAGTGTGGTGATGCTTCAGGGGGTCGGTGGCGGCGTCGGTGGTGCATAACACCTCGATGTTGAACTGCTCAAACAGGCGGCGCGGTCTAAATTCGGGCGCAGCCAGGCGCTCGGCAATCTGGTCGTAAATATCCTGGGCCGACTCGCCGGTGAGCTTATCCTCAACGCCAAAGACATCGTGCAGCTCGTGGGTTAGCCACATGCCGGTGGGTGTACCCCGAAACAGGTAAAAATTCTCGCCAAAGATTTGCCAGATGCGGCGGTGGTCTGTTTCCGTTTCGCCGCCATCCCAGCGCGGCACGCCTAGCCGCTCCAGCGGGATACCCTGCGAGTACAACATTCTGAAAATGTAATGGTCGGGGATGAGCAGCAGTTGGGTGGGGCTGCCAAAGGAGTAATCCGGGTCGGCGAACATGCCGGGGTCCACATGCCCGTGCGGGCAAACCAGGGGTAAATTGGCTACCAGTTGGTATAACGCTTGGGCTACTTCTTTTTGACGAGGGTCAGGGCCAAAGTAGCGATCTGCCGGCAGAAAAATTTTGGGACGACCTTGTGCCATAGTTGTTTTTCCTCCAGAACCATCATTTTATAATAAAAATGGGTGGTGGGTAAATTGTAAGTGATGGTTTAGGAGTCCAGAGCTAAGGTCTGAACCGGGGAATCCAAACACGCATGGCATTGGGGCCTCGATTGGCCCAGGCGTAATATGGAATAGCATGAAGCTGCACCGGCCGGTGTGACCGCCCCTGAACCGAATTTACGCGCCGGTACAGGGGGCCATCCCCCTCAAGCACGTAGCCGGTGGTTTGCACTGTCATCACTCCCTCCGGCAGCAAGTCTTCTCGCCAGACGTTTTGGAGCGGCGCGTTCTCATCGAGTTGAAAGTCCAGGAAATTTAGCTGAGGCTGGTCAACGGCCTCAAAACAATAAACGATTGGCCCGCGTTGAATCGCCAGGCTGTCGCGGACAGCGTCAACCCGAGGATGAGCTTCAACCAGGTAGGGTGGCATGGCCAGGGCCAGCTCAACCGTGTCGCCGGGCTGCCAGGCTCGCTCCAGCACCAAATAGCCGGCTTCAAAGAGTGCTTGTTTGACCGTCTGCCCATTCAGACTAACCTGGGCATTGGCGCACCAACCGGGCACACGCAAGCGCAGTTGCCAGGTTGAATGATCGGCCTCCTCAAGGCTCAATTTTACCTGGCCTTGCCAGGGATAATTGGCGTGCATGCTCAAAGCGACCGGCCGGCCTGAGGCCAGTTCGGTACGAATAGTCGCAGGGTTGTAGAGGTGAATCTGCAAACCGGTGGGATCGCTGGTAGCCACGTATTGCCCCAACGAGGCCAGCAGGCGCATAATGTTGGGGGGGCAGCAGGCTACTCCGTACCATTCCTGCCGCTCATAGCCGCCCCGGCTGAGCAGCGGATTCATATAGAAGAAGCGCCGGCCGTCCAGGGCCAGGCCGCTTAAAAAGCCGTTGTAAAGCGTCTGCTCGATCACATCGGCAAAACGACCCTGACCGGTAGCCAGCAGCATGCGCCAATGCCACATGATGCTGCCGATGGCGGCGCAGGTTTCACAATAGCAGCGATCGGCCGGTAACTCGTAAGCGTCGCCAAAGGATTCCCCCTCATAGCGAGCGCCCAGGCCGCCGGTAAGATGTATTTTGGCGCTCACCATGTCTTGCCATTGGCGTTCCATCGCCGCCAACAAAGCCGCTTCACCGGTTTCCAGGTAGAGGTCCGTCACCCCGGCATTGAGGTACATGGCCCGGACGGCGTGTCCTTCTACCTGGCCGGCCTCTCGTACCGGGACACGGTCTTGGTGGTATTCGGCCCCGGCCCAGCCCAGGCCGCGCATCACACCTTTACCTCGCTGGTCAATAAAGAATTTAGCCAATTCCAGGTATGATGATTGGTGAGTGGCCCGGTATAGCTCTACCAGCGCCATCTCGATTTCAGGGTGTCCGCACGCGCCCTGACGCTGGTTCGGCCCAAAAGTGGCGCAGAGCAGGTCGGCAAAACGGGTGGCAATCTGCAGCAATTTGGTGGTTCCGGTGGCGCGATAGTAGGCTACCGCCCCCTGAAAGAGATGCCCGGCGCAGTAGAGTTCATGCCCAAAATCCAGGTCGGTCCAGCGGTCCTGGGGCGCCGTAATCTGGTAATAGGTGTTGAGATAGCCGTCGCTCTGCTGGGCCGCCCCCACCAAATCAATGACGCCATCGGCCAGCTTTTGGAGGCCGGCGTCAGGGTTGCGTTGAAGTTCATAAGCCACTGCTTCGAGCCATTTGTACACATCCGAATCCAGAAACTCTCGGCCCCGGTATTGGCCTTCAACCAGTCCGGCCGCCACCCGAAAATTGTGAAAATTGCCGGCCTGATCCAGCCTCTCATAGCCGTGCTGCAAGGTAACGCGCCGGTTAAGTTCCTGTTTGCGCCCCCAAAAACCACCGGTAAAAGCCACTGCCTCCGGCCTAAGCATATGCCACCGGGCGTAAGGATAGTAAATATGTTGGTTTGGTGAGGTTAAGTCAGAAGACATTAGTAAGCTCCTTCACTCTTACTTGAGCGCTCCGCCGGTCAGGCCGCGCACAATAGCTTTTTGAGAGATAAAGACCAGCACGACCATTGGAACGACCATTGTCACCCCCACGGCCATGATCAGCTCCCAGGGTTTGCCCCAGGGCGAATAACCGGCAAACACCTCGGTAATGGCTACGCTGAGCGTTTTGGAACCGGGCGAAACAGAAAAAGAGAGCGGGTACAATAAGTTGTTCCAGGCATTGATAAAATTGATTAGCCCCATCGTTACCAGGCCGGGGGCAGTAACCGGTATCAGGATACGCCAGAAGATTTGCGGCAGATTCGCCCCATCAATGATCGCTGCTTCTTCAATTTCGTAAGGCACTTGTTTGATAAATGAAACCAGCACCCACACCGTGAAAGGGGTGAGGGTGCTGCTTAACACCAGGGTTAAGCCGGTTAGGGTATCTAATAACTTTAAGCTGGACAGCATCCGGTACAGGGGTACGATAGTGCCTACATCGGGTAGCGCCATAGATAAGACCAATACCCATAAAATGACGCCGCTGCCCGGAAACTGCAGGCGAGCAAAGGCGTAAGCAGCCAGATAACTGACCACCAGGGTCACTGCCGTAGTGGCTACCGCAAAAATAAGCGAGTTGCGCACATATTCAAAAAAAGGCACCTGCTCAATTAATGTGGCAAAATTGCGCAGCGTTAGCGGGGGAAGATAAACCAGCGGAACTTTATTCAGGTCGGTGGCCGTAGCTAAGGATGACCTGACCAGCCAGTAGATCGGTAACAAGACTATCAGGCTGAACAAGATAAAGTAAACATAGATAGCCGCAGTTTTCCATTTGAAAGGAGCCGCGCCGGGAAGGTTGGCCCTGGGTAATTTAAGCATGGCTTATCTCCCTGTTAATAAGTCACATCAGCCTGCCGGAACAATCTCAACGCCACCAGGCCAACGATAGCCACCAGAATGAGCAAAACCACACTCAGCGCCGAGGCAAAACCAAATTTGAAGAACAGGATCCCCTGTTGAAAAACTTGAAGCGCCAAAACCGAAGTCGCCACCCCCGGCCCACCCTGGGTAAGGCCATAAACCAGGTCAAAACTGGCCAACGACCAGACGATCCGGAACAAGCCCATCGTAATCACCAGTGGCATCACCAGGGGCATGGTAATCCGCCAGAAGCGCTGCCAGGCATTGGCCCCGTCCACCGTAGCGGCATCGTAGATATCCTGAGGCACCCCTTGCAAACCGGCCAGAAAAACGACGGCAATAAAGGGGGCATCCTTCCAGACATTCACCAGGATAACTGCCAGCCTGGCCCCTAAGGGAGAAATAAACGTGACCATGTGCGCCCCGCTGATCAGGCTGACCCAATTGGGAATCAGTCCAAACTGGTCATCCAGCAGCCAGCGAAAGATATACCCGGCTACAATGGTCGGAATAGCCCAGGGAATCAGGTTGATGGTCCGGGCAAAGGCTCTGCCTCGAAAACTGGAGTTGAGCAACAAGGCAATCAGCATCCCCACCATCAACTGCAGAACCGCTGAAGCTACCACGTAGATAAGCGTAAAAAAGAACGCCCCTTGAACCCCATAATCATTTTGCATATCCGCATAATTCTGTAAGCCTACAAACTCATTGGTCCTTTTGAGGGTATTGAGGTTGGTCAAGCTCAAATAAATTGTTTGCAAAATGGGTGAGGCTGCCGTAGAGAGGCGCAGCAAAAAAGCCGGAGCTACCAGCAGGATAAAGAGCAAATAACGTCGCCGGGCAGCTTTGGATAAAACCAAAAGGGAGAAGATATTCTTTAGCGGCGCAGCCTCTTGGGTGCGGATTTCGTGCATAGCATATCCCCTTGGGTAAAGCCATTGCCAGGCCGGGATTGGCGAATTTGGGGCTTCATTTATCCCTTATCCCCCAATCCCGGCAAAAGCTTTGCGGAGCTAAAGTTTAGCCAACTGGTCTTTAGCCTGCTTCAAGGAGTCATCCAGGCTAACCTGGTCGGTCAGGAAAGCTGAGGCGGTATCTTCCAGAATAGTCAACGCCTCCACAAACCTGGGATGGTGGGGGCGCACGCCGATGACGCCTGCGTCCGTGTACATTTTCATCAGGTCAACCAGGCCGCCTCTATCCCCCACGGCCGCAAGGACAGACTTGCGGGCATTCACATACCAAAAGCTGGTCCGCGCTGCCTCTGCAGCCACCTCAGGCGAGACCAGGAACTTGAGCGCTTCTTTGGCCGCATCTAATTCGGGGGCTGTTTTGGGGATCCCAAAGCCCCAGGCAGCGGCATAGGTAGAATTCCCTTTACCGCCCGGCCCAACCGGAGGTAAGGCTACCTGGACTTTATCTTCTTTAAACCAGGCTTTGTTATCATCGCTGCGGGTGACATCATAAAAGAAGGGCCACTGGCGCATAAAAGCGACCTTGTCGGCAATGTAGTCTGAGTTTTGTTGGTTATAATCCTTTTGCAGCGAGGCAGGATTGAGCACCTTGTCTTTGTACATGAGATCATGAATGTATTCAAGCGCCATTTTATATTTGTCATCCAAATCAAAAGGATTGCCGCCGGCCTGCAAAGTAATCCAGGCCAGGTAGACATTTAAAAAGGCGCCTTTGATCAACCCATCCTCAGAAGCCCACACCCCCTTGCTTTCATCGGTGAAAACCTTGCCCATTTCTCGCACTTCATCCCAGGTGGTGGGAACTTTGACCCCTTTCTCGTCAAACCAATCCTTCCGATAAAACCAGTAAGGCATCTCCCAGTTGTGGATCACCCGGAACAACTCACCCTTGTTGGCGCTCCACACATCGCTGTAAGCTTTCATAGAGGCGGGAAAGTCATCCCAAAAGTTTGAGGGCAGCAAATCATTGAGCGGGATCATGTAGCCGGCCTGAGAGAAAGAGGTGGTCAACTCATCTTCAAAGTCAAGGATATCGTAGGGGCTGGTTCCCGCCTGAATGGCCGCCGCCAGGCGGGTCAGTTCGGTCTCCTTAGTATCGGTGCGGAGCACAATCTCAAAATTAATCCCGGTCTGCTTGGTAAAGTCTGCGACTATGGGGCTGGCCAGCAGTTTCTTGGTGTCTGCTTCCGCCCACCCACCCAGCGCCAGCTTGACCGTCCGGCCCTTGACCACAGCCGGGGCTTCGGTAGCGGCCGCAACAGCTTCCGTAGCGGGCGGGGCGCTTGAGGCTGCGGTCGGGGCCTCGGTTGCAGCCGGTTTAGCTTCTGGGGTGGAACTTGGACCACAAGCGCCCAGCAAGGCTCCCGTGGCGGTCAGCCCGGCCAGGCGCACAAACTCGCGCCGTGAAATTTTTTTACGCAGTGACATTTCCTTTTTCCTCCTTTGGAAGGGTGAGCCTGACATTGCTCACGACAAATTTGGCTTAAAAGTTGTTTTTTGCACTTAGCTGTATTCACAATTTTAGGGTGAAGCCCGAATCATCATATACCCTCCCTGGCCGTGGCCGGCCATTCACGATGATATGAGTTGACTACCTAACTTTCCGGCTGTTTGTTCAACAGAATTCTGATGGGAACCGTCGCCCGGTTCATTTCATCCCTGGTTCTCTGGGCCTCATCCGCCCCACATGTTTCTCTCACAAACAATTGGCCTCTAATTTTTATTTCGGCCACCTCGGCCCGACCATTCGCTATTTGTTTTAACAGTAGTTCGGCGGCGCTTCGGCCCATCTCATAAACCGGCATGCTGACTGTAGTAATCCTGGGACGGGATATTTTGGTAAAATCTCGATTGTCGTAGCCCACCACGGCCAAATCATTGGGCACGCTCAACCCGGCATCCTGGATGGCATAGATGGCCCCCAGCGCCATAAGATCGTTGGCTACAAAAATAGCGGTCGGCCGCTCTGTCAGGTTCAAGAGGTTTCTGGCCCCTTGATAGCCCCCGCCAACCTCCCAATCGCCCGGCTGAATCAGGGCCGGATCACAAGCCAGGCCCTGAGCCGCCAACTCATCCTGGTAGCCGGCCAGGCGTCTTTGGGCCGAATGCCACCCCTCCGGCCCATTGATGTAGGCAATCCGCCGGTGCCCCAGCCCAACCAGGTGTTTGACCGCTAAGGCCGCCCCATAATGATCATCCGGGACAACGGAATTTTTGACCGGTGAGCCAAACAAGCGATGCACAAAAACGTAAGGCTTGCCCGATTGTTCCAGGCTCGCGTTGACCGCCACGTGCGAATACTCAGCAAAAATGAGGCCGTCTACCGGGCGGCTGACCAGGGTGGCAATGGCTTCTTGTTCCAACTTAGGGTCCCACTCACAATTCACAACCAGGCTCAGATAATCAAAATCCTTTAAATAATCCTGGATGCCGCGCACCATGGGGGGGACGAAGGGACTTAAGATATCGTCAACAATGATGCCGATGGTATTGGTCTGGTCAGTCCGCAGGCTGCGGGCCGATATATTGGGTTTATAACCCATTGCCTGGGCTGCTTCTACAATACGCTGGCGGGTAACCGGACTGACTGGGTAAGCACTATTGGTAAGCGCCCGCGAGACCGTGGGCACAGAAAAACCGGTGGCTTTGGCAATTTCTTCTAAGGTAAC
>CAZDMM010000325.1:0-7989 GCA_964505845.1 uncultured Caldilineaceae bacterium | reverse complement strand
GGCGCTGTCCCACTTGTCAATGGTGGTAGAGATCAGGCTTTCCATCTCATGACCGTAAGTTTTGGTCACATACAGAATGACCTCCCGCAGCCAGCCGTCAATTTTGGCGTACAGCAGTGGGTCATCCAGAATGGCCCGGCCAAACTGGACCAACATCTGCTGCACCGGCGGGCGCAGGTCAAATTTGGGTTGATCGCCCTGCTCCAGCAGCGAGCTTTTGAGGTCGGCCCACAGCGAGGCGGAAAAATTGCGCACCACCGGCTGCTGTAACAATTCCTCTTTGAGCGCCTGCTCTTTCTCCAACAGGTCTGTCGATGATTTTAAATCCTCGATCAGCCGGTCAAGCGTACCCTGAAAAGTTTGGTACAGCACATGTTTGGGGTTGGCCCTGACCTCCTGCAAGGTGGCGTCCACCGAATTGATGATGGATTGATAGATTTTACGGTCAATCCCGGCCACCACCGCCCACCAGGGCAGCTCATCGCCAATTTTATCCAGGATGACCGGCTTGTTTTCCTTCAAAAAACCGGAACTGAGCCTGACCAGTTCGGCCAATAGCTCTTGCTGCCGCTTGCCGGCCAGCAGCATGGCTAAAATCTGGCCCAGCAGGGGCGCAAAGTGAGTTGAGCGGATTTGAGCCACCAAGCGCTGCTCGATCAACCCCTGCACCGCCTCGTCCTTCATCACCTCTACGATGGCCGCACCGCCGGCCGCCATTTGCTCGGCGATGAGGGCGCTGTTTTCGGGCTGACTCAGCCAGCCTGCCACTTTGCGGGTAGCGTCCATCGAGTGCAGTTTGTCGGCAATGGCCTGCTCCGACAAAAAATTTTGCCGCACAAAGCGGGCCAATTTTTGGCCGATTTCATGCTTGCGCCGGGGCACAATAGCGGTGTGGGGAATCTTCAAGCCCAGGGGGTGACGAAACAGGGCCGTCACGGCAAACCAATCGGCAATGCCGCCGACCATGGCCGCCTCGGCCGCCGCCCGGATGAAGCCTACCCAGGGGTAGCTTCGTTCCAACAGCGACGTCACTGCAAACACGATCAAGGCCAGAACCAGCAAACCGCCGGCCCACAGCTTCATGCGCCGGAGTTCTGCCGGTTGTTCTATCCGTTCCACCACTGGTTCTATCCCTACTTTACCCTGGCCCACATGCGCCGGGCGTTTGCATGCACTCGCGCCCGCATAGCCCCCAAATCCGCCCCCAACACCTCGCCGTTACGCACCCGCCACTGCCCGGCCACCATCACATCACGCACGTGAGTATGGTTGCGCCACAGCACCAATTGGTCGTACAAGTTATGCAGCGCCGCCGGGGTGGGAAAAACGGCCTCGATGAGTTGCAAATCGGCCTGGTAGCCGGGGGCCAGCCGGCCGACATTATCCCAGCCCAACGTTTTGGCGCCCCCCTCGGTGGCCAGGTAAAAAACGACATCAGCCGGCATGACGGTGGTGCTCTGCTGCCCGGCCTTATGGATGAGAAACGCGCCCCGCATGACCTCAAAAAAGTCGTTGATGTAGCCGTCGCTGCCCAGGCCCAGGGTGACGCCGCGCTCCAGCATCTGCGGAACCGGGGCGATGCCGCCGCCCACCTCGCAGTTGCTCAGGGGCATGTGAGTCACCCGAATGCCTTTGGCGGCGATGATTTCAAGCTCTCGTTTTGACAACTGGACGCACTGCGAGGCTTGCATGCGCGGGCCGGTCACGCCCAGTTCGTCATAATATTCCAGGGTGCGCTTGCCAAAGTGCTTGAGGGCGTACTCCCCTTCAAAGGTAGCCTCATTGCAATGCATATGAACGCTGCAATTTAGCTCCTCCCCCAGGGCGAAAGCCTGTTTAATAAAGTCTGCCGAGCAGGTGAAGGTGGTGTGGAAACACATCAACCCTTCCACCAGGCTTTTAGTTGCCCAGCAGTGTTTGACAAAATCGGCGTTCTCCCGCAGGCCAAGCTGGCCGTTTTCTTTGCTGACCCGCTCGGTGCTTTCAAAAGAGAGAACGCCGCGCAAACCTCGTTTGTCTACCACCTCTTTTTGGGCCAGCAGCGCACCGGGGATGGCAAAGGGTGCTTCCAGAATATCGTAGAAGCTGGTGATGCCGGAGCGCAGCATCTCGGCGCACACCCAATCGGAGGCGGCGCAGATCATCTCGTGATCCAGAGCGTCTTCAACCAGCGGCCACCAAAAGTCATCCAAAAAGGCCCAACCTCCGCCGCCGGCCTGGTCGGGGTCGGGCAGGGGGATGCCGTGGGCCAGCACTCCGTACAGGTGAACGTGGGCGTTGACAAATCCCGGCGCCAGCACCTGGTCGGTAGCGTCAATCACCGTATCGTCGGGGTATTTGGCCTGCAAGTTGGCGTGCGGACCAACATCATCAATGCGGTCGTTGACCACCCGCACCCCCCACTCCAGTTTGGGGGCTTCGCCGGGCAGGTCAATCAAATAGGAAGGAAGAATGAGTGTATTCATCAAAGAACAACCTCCTGTGGTATTTTGCACGTCAAAACTATACCGGCATCACCAGCGTGTAAGCCAGGGGGAACAGGGCGTAAAACATAGCCCCTTTGAGCAGCTTTTCCAGGTCAACCTGATCTTGGGGGGTGTGGACATACTGCTCCTCCATCGGCCCAAAGCCCAGGGTGGGAATACCGGCCACCCCGCCGGAATAGGTGCCGTTGGTGCTAAATTTCCACACATCCACACGGGGAACTTCACCCCATAGGGCAGCGCAGGTTAATTTGCCGACGGTCAGCAGCGGGTGCTCTTCTGGCAGCAGCCAGCCGGGGAAAAAGGCCGGGCCGCTCAAATCCAGGCCGGTCCAGGAGCGAACCGGCTGCACCGGCACCTCCACCGTTGTTTCCAGGCCGCTCAAAGCTGTTTGAATCTCGGCCACCACACTCTGCGGCGTTTCGCCGGGGGTCAGGCGGCGGTCCAGGGTGACTTCGCACCAGCCCGGCACGCTGTTGGGTGTATGCGGCGAGTTGATCATCGTAACCACCTGGGTGCCCTGGCCCAACACCGGATCGGATGGGAGGCTGGCGGTCATCGCTTCCAGGGCATCGAGCACCGGCCGCATCTTTAAAATGGCATTTTCACCCAGATGAGGCGTGCTGGCGTGGGCGGCTCGACCCCGTGTGCGCACCTTGATCTCACAGCGTCCGCGATGGCCGCGCCGCAGGGTCAGGTCGGTGGCTTCGGCCAGCAGCACCGCTTGGGGGCAGGGGAAGTTATCTTGCTCAATCAGGTGGCGCATGGCAAAACCCTCGGCGTCCTCTTCTAAAGTGGCTCCTTTGACCGTGATAGTGCAGGCCCCGGTCAAATTCAGCTCGGCGGCCAGGCGCGCCCCGTACACAATGGATGCCACGCCGGCCTTACAATCCGACGCGCCCAGGCCATACAGTTTGCCATTGGCAATCGTCGGCCGTAAAGGCGGGTAGGGCCACTCTCGCTCGTCGGCAATTTCGTTTTCATCAAGGTGCGCATCGTACAAGAGCTGCAGTTGGCCCGACCCAACCACGCCTAAGGCGTCGCCGGCGCTGTCGGTGCGCACCTCATGCAGGCCGCAGGCCCGCATCTCGGCCAGGGTGCGCTCTACCGCCGGGCCTTCCTGGCCGGTATAAGTTTTGAGCCGGATCAAATCGGCCAAAAAACCAACCTGGGCTGAATGGAGCGTTTGGGCATGCCGGCGAACCCGCTCGGCTGCCTCGATCAGAATAGGGGGAACAGCTAGATTTTGAGAAGACATAGAAACCTCAGTCGCTTTGTATATTTCAAAGTTACTGCTTCAACAATGTTAACAGAAGTATACTGTGAGAAGTAATTATTTGAGCATAACTATACTATAAATGAGAGCAAAGGAGGAATCAACCCCTTGACAAATCTGGCTAAATCTGATATAGTGTAATTTATACACTATTTGTTTTTTACGCCGCTTACCCGGCAATTTTTTTCAAAGCATTTAGTGTAAAATTAACACTAACGAAATCTAACCCTTCCCCCGAATCACGGGAGAAGGAATTTATCAGGAGAAACAACTATGAAATGGAACCAACCCTCTCTGGCCGACCGGCAGCAGTACCCGCCCCAGCAAATTTTTGAAGCCGGGCTGCGCCACCATCACATTGCCAACACCGCTTACCCTATCAACCATAACTGGACGATGAAGCCCTACCGGGTGCGGCGAGCCAATTTTGAGACCATCACCGGCGCGGCATGGGAAAACGTGAGCGAACTGGGCTTGTATGTCCATATCCCCTTTTGCCAGGCCCGCTGCAACTTTTGCGAGTACGTGGTCATCAACCCGGCCGGCAACGCCCGCTCGGAAGATGGCTATTTTGACCTGCTGCTGCAGGAGTTGGCCCATTACAGCAGCCTGTTGAATACACGAAAGAAAATTCTGACTGGCTTTGACATCGGCGGGGGGACGCCGGCTTTGGCCCGGGTCGAGAACATCGCCCGCGTGGTTGCGGCGGCCCGGTCGCACTTTCAATTTCAACCGGGTATGCAAATCAGCATCGAGACCACCCCGCTCATCGCCGCCAATGAGCCGGACAAAATCGCCGCTTTGCGGAAGCTAGGCATCGAGCGCATCAGCATGGGGGTGCAGGTAACGCAGTTGAGCCTGGCAAAAAAGCTGGGACGGCTCTACAAAGGTTACGAGGGCCTGAAAGAAGCCGTGCGCAATATTCGGGCGGCCGGTTTTCAAAAATTCAATATTGATTTGATGTACGGCTTTGCCGGGCAGTCGGTGGAGGATTGGCGTGACAGCGTGGACAAAGGCATCGAGCTGGAGGCCGATTACATCACCCTGTACCGGATGCGTTATAAGGGCACCGCCTTGCAGGGCCAGGCGGCGCAGGTTTCCAAAGAAGTTGTCAGCGAGATGGCGGCGGCAGCCCATCACCTGCTCCACCAGGCCGGCTATGTGGCCCCGCCGGGTAAAAACACCTTCAGCCGCCTGCCCGGCGACGTGGGCACCAGCGATTATTTGACCAACCGGGTGGTCAAAGGGACACCTTACCTGGGGCTGGGGCTGGGCGCGCAATCGCTCAACCACTTCACCCTGGCTTACAATCGCGGGGCCGGCCCCAAAGAGATTGCCCCCTACCAAAAAGAGATTTTGGCCGGACGACTGCCCATCCAGGATTTATACAACATGTCGCAGCCGGTCAGCATGGCTAAGTTTATCTCGGTCTCCTTCTATTTTGGTGAGATTAACCGAATTTATTTTGAGCAAAAATTCGGGGTGACTCTGGAAGCCGCTTTTCCGGCGGAGCTTGAATTTGTGCTGCGCCAGGGTTTGATGGAGTATCGCGGCGACTGCCTCAGCCTGACCCCTGCCGGAGCCAAAGTTTACAGCGGCGTCATCGCTCTGTTTTACGCTCCGGCAGTTAAGCTGCATTTGCTGCAGCGCCCCGTTGACCTGAGCGAGCGCATGCCGGCCCAGTTACAGCGAGAACTGCGGCGGAGTTTTGAGGTTGAATTCTTAGCAATGACAGCATGAAAACTGGCAGGGGTGCAGGGGCGCAGAGGGGCTGGGGAGATTTTTCACCTCTGCTCCTCCGCTCCCCTGCTGCTTACACGGGGTTCCCAATGGAAAAGTACGATTTCGCCAACATTCTCTTTGCCGGGCCGTGTAATCTGCGCTGCCCTTACTGCATCGGCCAGCAGGTCAACCCGGCTTTAAACCGCAACAATTTGAATGAGTTTCCCCTGCGCAATTTGGATAAATTCGTGGAGTTGATCCGGCAGCACGGCGTTATGGAGGTAGTTTTCACCGGCACCACCACCGACCCGCAACTGTACCGGCACGAGGCGCGGCTGCTGGCCTGGCTGCGAGAAAACCTCCCCCCTAGCGGGGGGGAAAGAGGGGGGGTGAGTGATTCGTCAGCTAACCTGTCTACCCTTGAACCGCAGCAGGGGAGGGAACAGACTCGCTACTCCCTCCACACCAACGGCCAACTGGCTTTGCGCAAAATGGAGGTTTTTAACCAGTACGACCGGGTGTGTATCTCGTTTCCGTCCTTCAATCCCGACACCTACCAGCGGATGATGGGATCGCCGCGAATGCCGGATTTGGCCGAGATTGTGCGGCAGGCGAGCGTACCGGTCAAGGTGTCGTGCGTTATCAATGAGCAAAACGTGCATGAAGTGGCCGATTTTTTGGACCGCTGCGGCCGGTTGGGCCTCAAGCGGGTGGTGCTGCGCCAACTTTATGGCGACTCCCGCCGCTGGCCCATCCTGCCCCACCTGGCCCCCGTAGCTTTTTATCGCGGCAATCCGGTGTATGATTACCACGGCCTGGAGGTCACTTATTGGCGCTTTGATCAGACGAGCAGCACTTCACTCAACCTCTTCAGTGATGGAACCATCAGCGTCCACTACTTGTTGACTAAAGCCGGAACAAGCTAAATTGGAAGGTTGGAAGAATGGAAGGGGTAAATGTTACCCCAATACACTCTTCCAATCCTCCAGTCTTCCAACCTTCCACCCTCCTCACCACCACGTTTCAAGTTTCACAATTTGTGCTATAATAATGGTTGTCCCACTCACCCCACCGAGGATGTGTGCATGCAGCCCAACAAAACCCTTTTTTTTGCCATCATCGGCCTGGCGCTTGCCCTGGTAGCCGCCATGTTTGTGGCTAAAACTTTGTTTGCCGACCAAATCTCTCTACCCAGCGGCCAGGAAAAGATCGTTATAAAAATTGTGGTAGCTCCGGCTATCAAGCCCTGGGTAGACCAGTCTGCTCAAACTTTTAATGGGCGCAATCCCGACACTCAGGTTGAAATTGTTGCCGCCGACAACCTGATTCCGACCACCCAATTTCGCCCTGGGGCCGCTCCCCAAATAGCCCAACCGGCTGCCTGGCTGGCCGAAGCCGGCTTTGTTATAGGCATGGCCGGGGAGAGCGATTTACGCTTCACTGAGCCGCAGTCGGTGGCCAGCACACCCCTGACCTGGGGAGCCTTTAAAGATAAACAAGACGTTTTGGTCCAAACCTACGGCCCGCTCGGTTGGGACAGCCTGCACGCCAAAGCCACGGCCACCAATGGAGATTTTCTTAAGCTCGTCATTGCTTCGCCGCAAAATTCAGCCGAGGGGCTGGCTGTGTTCATCTCCGCCACCGCCGCGCATCTCAACAAACAAAACTTGAGCGCCAGTGATGTTAACGGGGCCGAAGGCTGGTTGAATGAGATGTTTATCAAGCAAGATACCCCCAATGTGGATATTGTTCCTAAACCTGCCGAAGCCTTTGCCGCCACCACCGGCCGCTCCATTGGCGATGTGGGGCTGCTGAGTCGACTCTCCTGGCAGAGCGTCCCGGCCCTGCAGAACAAGCCCGATTTTGTGCTGACCGAGGCTCAACCCAAAGTTATTTTAGATTTCCCGCTGGCCATTTGGGCCGAGGCTTCGCCCCAGGCCCAGGCAGCAGCCAAAGCTTTCCGCACCTTTCTGTTAGAAGAAACGCAGCAGCAAACTTTAGCTCAATCTGCCCTGGAACGGGCTGCGGCCGGGCCGGGGGTAACTGCCGACGGGGCGGCAGCCGTCGCCTTACAGCGCTGGGCAGAACGAGTACTAAGGTAATTTACGATTTCAGATTTACGATTTACGATTTCTAGCTAAATCGTAAATCGTAAATCGCTTATGGAGGATAACCGTGTCTAAAAAACTCTCATTGTTGTTAATTCCCCTACTTTTGGCCCTGGCCTGTTCATTCGGGGGCGGCGGCAGCGACAGCGGAACTACTCCAGACGCCAACGCCGGCCTGCAAGCGCCGGCCAATGCCATCCAAATTTCAATTATCTATGCGCCGGAGTCGGCCGCCTACCTGGAAGGCCCCGGCAACGCCATCGAACAATTTAACCGGGCCTACATCGAGGGGCGCAATCCGCTCACCGGCCAGGCTTTAGCCAGCGGGGAAAAACCGATTTTTGTCACCGGCAAGCAAGGCTCATCGGGCACGGTGGCGCAGGGAATCATCAACGCCATC
>CAZDMM010000324.1:0-7995 GCA_964505845.1 uncultured Caldilineaceae bacterium | reverse complement strand
CCAGGCGGTGCTGGAGATGTTTCCGACGGGCAAAATCGCTATCGGCCCGCCCATCGAGGATGGTTTTTATTATGACTTTGATCTGCCGCGCGCCCTGACCCCGGAGGATTTGACCGCCCTTGAAAAGCGCATGCGCGAAATCCTCCAGGGGCGACACGCCTTCCACCGCCGCGAGTTGAGCGCGGCCGAGGCCAAAGCCTTGTTTGCCAACCAGCCCTACAAAATCGAGTTGATTGAAGGGCTGGAAAAAGGTGGGGTGGACGAGTACGGCGAACCGACCGACGCGCCGCCGGTCATCAGCACCTACAAACACGATACCTTTGAGGATTTGTGCAAGGGGCCGCACGTGGCGAACCTGGGCGACATCAACCCGGCGGCGTTCAAACTGACCAAAATTGCCGGGGCCTACTGGCGGGGCGACGAAAAACGCCCGCAGTTGCAGCGCATCTACGGCACGGCCTGGCAAACCGAAGAAGAGCTGGCCGCTCACCTGCACCGCCTGGAAGAGGCCGAAAAGCGCGACCATCGCAAGCTGGGCAAAGAGCTGGATTTGTTCAGCACCGAGCCGGACATGCTGGGCGGCGGGCTGGTACTGTGGCATCCCCACGGCGGCCTGATCCGTCACCTGGCCGAAGAGTTTTGCCGTAAAGAACACCTGGCGCACGGTTATGACCTGGTCTACTCCCCGCACATCGGCAAAAGCACCCTGTGGCGTACCAGCGGCCACCTGGCCTTTTACAAGGAAAATATGTACTCACCGCTCGACATTGATGGGCAAGAGTATTACCTCAAGCCGATGAACTGCCCCTTTCACATTATGATTTATAAAGACAAGCTGCGCAGCTACCGCGACCTGCCCCTGCGGTATGCCGAGTGGGGCACGGTCTACCGCTACGAGCGCAGCGGGGTGCTGCACGGCCTGCTGCGGGTGCGCGGCTTTACCCAGGACGACGCCCATCACTTTGTCCAGCCGGAGAAGATGCCGGAGGAGATTGATTTTGCGCTCAACTTCTGCCTGCACATTTTGCGCAGTTTTGGTTTTGGCGACTTCACCGCCTACCTCAGCACCCGGCCCGAAAGCAAAGCCGTCGGCGAGCTGGCGGATTGGCGCACCGCCGAGGCGGCCCTGGAAGCGGCCTTGCAGCGAGCTAACCTGCCTTATGAGATTGACCAGGGCGGCGGCGCGTTTTACGGCCCCAAAATTGACCTCAAGATCAACGATGCCCTGGGGCGGGAGTGGCAGTTGAGCACCATCCAGTTTGATTTCAATATGTCGGAACGCTTCAATATCACCTACATCGGCGAGGACGGCCAGCCGCACCGGCCTTACATGGTACACCGCGCCCTGCTGGGTTCGATGGAGCGCTTTTTTGGGGTACTGATCGAGCATTACGGCGGGGCTTTCCCGGTCTGGCTGTCGCCGGTGCAGGCCGTGCTCATCCCCATCGCCGACCGGCACCTGGCCTACTGCGACGAGGTCGCCCAACGGCTCAAGGCTGCCGGCCTGCGGGTTGAGGTGGACGCCAGCAGCGAGCGCATGGGCCACAAGATTCGCCTGGCCCAAAAGCAGAAAATCCCCTACATGCTGGTCGTCGGCGACAAGGAACAGGCGGCGCAGCAGGCGGCGGTGCGTCTGCGCAGCGGCGAGGATTTAGGGCCGCTGGAGGTGGCGGCGTTTGAGAAGATGGCCCTGGAGGCGGTGGCGAGCAAGGTGTAATTTGTAGTGCGTGGTGCGTGGTACATATACTTACGCACCACGCACCACGTTTGAGATTAGAGGAGTTATCATGAGCCTACAGCACACCACCGATAATGAAATTAACCCCCTCCCCCAACCCCTCCCCCGAATCGGGGGAGGGGTTGGGGTGGAGGTATTTACGAAGGAGATTCAGCATGGCTAATCCGCAAGACAATACCAATTCCCCACTTTACAAACTCCGGCACAGCCTGGCCCACGTGATGGCCCAGGCGGTGATGGAGCTTTACCCCGATGTCAAGCTGGGCATCGGGCCGCCCATCGAGACCGGCTTTTATTACGATTTTGACCTGGGCAAAGAAGACAGCGGCCGGGCGCGCACCTTTACCCCGGAAGATTTGGAAGCCATCGAAAAGCGCATGCGCCAGATTATCGGCGGGCGGCATCCCTTCCACTATCGCGAGGTGAGCGCCGCCGAGGCCCGCGAGTTGTTCAAAAGCCAGCCATACAAGCTGGAACTGATCGAAGGGCTGGCCAAAGGCGGCACAGATGAGTACGGCAACGAAACCGAGCAAGCCCCGGTCATCAGCACCTACCGCCAGGATACTTTTGAAGACCTGTGCCGGGGCCCGCATGTTGAACATACGGGCCAGATTCCGGCCGATGCTTTTAAGCTGATGTCGGTGGCGGGGGCTTATTGGCGCGGCGACGAGGCCAACCCCATGCTCCAGCGCATCTACGGCACGGCCTGGTCAAACAAAAAAGAACTCAAACAGCACCTCGATATGCTGGAAGAGGCCAAAAAGCGCGACCATCGCAAGCTGGGCAAAGAGCTGGAAATCTTTACCTTTGATGAAGAGGTGGGGCCGGGGCTGCCGCTGTGGCTGCCGCGCGGCGCAATCATCATCGAAGAGTTAGAAAAGTTGGCTAAAGAGATGGAGTACAAGGCTGGCTACGAGCGCGTCCGCACCCCCCATCTGACCAAAGAGGATTTGTTTGTGCGCAGCGGCCACCTGCCCTATTACGCCGAGAGTATGTTCCCACCGATGGAGATGGAAGGGGTGCGCTACTATGTCAAGCCGATGAACTGCCCCTTCCACCACAAAATTTTTGGCAGCAAGCCGCGCAGCTACCGCGACCTGCCGGTGCGCCTGGCCGAGTACGGAACCTGCTACCGCTACGAGAAGAGCGGCGAACTGTTTGGCCTGATGCGGGTGCGTTCCATGCAGATGAACGACGCCCACATCTATTGCTCCGAAGAGCAGTTTGAAAGCGAGTTTCTGGGTGTGGTCAACCTGTACCTGGAATACTTCAAACTGATGGGGATTCAAAAATATATGATGCGCCTGAGCACCCACCACAAAAAGGGGCTGGGCAAAAAATATGTAGACAATGAGCGGCTGTGGCTAAAAACCGAAGACATGGTACGCCGGGCCATGGAACATGGCGGCGTGCCTTTTGTAGAAGTGCCGGACGAAGCCGCTTTTTACGGCCCCAAGATTGACGTGCAAATTTGGAGCGCCATTGGCCGCGAGTTTTCCCTGGCCACCAACCAGGTAGATTTTGCCGTGCCGCCCCGTTTTAACCTGACCTTTGTCAACCAGCACGGCCAGGAAGAAACGCCGCTGTGTATTCACCGCGCCCCGTTGGGCACGCACGAGCGCATTGTCGGCTTTTTGCTGGAACAATACGCCGGCAAATTCCCGGTGTGGCTCTCGCCCGACCAGGCCATGGTGGTACCCATCACCGAGGCTCACAACGAGTATGCCGGCCGCCTGGCCCGCCAATTACAAGAAGCCAATATTCGCGCCAAAGCCGACCTGGGCGCAGAGCGCATGAACAACAAAATTCGCCAGGCTCAACTGCTACAAATCCCGTACATGCTGGTGGTGGGCGATCAAGAGGTGGCTAACGGCGCCGTCTCACTGCGCAAGCGGGATGGCTCTCGCCACAATGACATGCCGGTTGCCGAATTTATCGCCCTGGCGCAGCAGCGCATCGCCACCCGCTCGCCGGAGTTGTAGAAATTGCGGGGATGGACAGACGGCAAGATTGAAAAGGTGGAGGACTGGAGGCTGGATACAAAGGTGGTCTCCAGTCCTCCACCTTCCATCCTTCCAATCCTCCAATCTTCAACCAAACATAATTATTTAAAGCGCAACTTGACTCATTATGAAAAGTTTTGGTAAAATGGGTTAACGTTGATTCCCCTTTTTATACTGGTCGTAGCAAAAACAAACCCATACCGGATAAATGGCTGGGCTTCCAGCCCGGTCATGATCCGCAGCGTCAGGGTTAACAAATCCGCCTCCCAAGCTGAGAGGGTGTTTCTTAAATAGGGAGCAGGCTAAAAAACCTTCCCGGAAGCTGGTTTAAGGCCCGAAACACCGTGTAAGCAAGCATCTTGCCCCAAAAGTAAGCTTCCGGGAAGGTAAAACGGCTTTTAAGAAACATGTGCTCAGTCAGAGGCAAGTTTAAGACTCAACCGGCCCATTTAGTTTGATCATTCTTCCAGCCGTGGGGTAAAGTCCGACCAAGGAGCAGACGATGAAAGATAGAATTGATAGTTTTCTTAAATTTCTGGTGGCCGAAAAAGGCTATGCTGAAAATACCATTGCCGCTTATCAAAATGACCTGGGGCAGTTTATCCGCCATGTTCAAAAGAAAATGGATGACAAGGCAGATAACTGGGCCCAGGTAAAAAAGAGCATCATTATTGATTACATCGAGCGTCTCAAAGGCGATGGGGATTACACCTCTTCTACGGTAGCCCGAAAAGTGGCGGCTATCAAATCATTCTTTCATTTTTTGGTGGCTGAAGGCGATATTAAAGAAGACCCTACCTTGAGTTTAGACTCGCCCAAGGTTAAAAAGCGCCTCCCCAAAGCCATCACCCCCACCGAAATTGACCGCCTGTTACAAGCGCCGGTGGGGCAAACCGGCCCCAAAGCCGAGCGCGACCTGGCCTTGCTGGAAGTGTTATATGCTTCCGGCATGCGGGTGACGGAACTGGTTTCGCTCAATGTTTCGGATGTAGAATTTGATAACCACAATGCCAGAGTCCGCGTTAAAGGCAAAAAAACCAACTCCAGGGAACGGGAGATTCCCATCAGCGGCACGGCCTATGATGTGTTAAAAACTTACCTGCGGCATGGCCGGGAGCAGCTCATCCACGACCCCAATGAGGGCGCGCTCTTTCTCAACAACCGGGGCCAGCGCCTTACCCGGCAGGGTTTATGGCTGATCATCAAGCATTATGTAGAATCGGTCGGCATTTCGGCCGAGGTCACACCCCATACCCTGCGCCATTCCTTTGCGGCCCACAAACTGAGCCAGGGCCGAACTTTGCAGGATATTCAAAAATTATTGGGCCACGCCAATATTTCTACCACGCAGGTATACACTCATCTGACTCAAGAGGGTGAAAAAGAAGCTCGCTAATTAAGAGTTGTCCATTATTAACAATCACCCCAACCATAGGGAAAAGTTATTTCTGGACAGCATTAAGAGCGCAGAGCATTGTGACCTTATTCCTGGATGCAGGGCAGATGTGTCAAGCTCTGCATTTTTTTTTGACTTTTACCCTAAAGGTGACTGGTACTTGGTCAAATCGTCTTTACTCATCGTGGTAAAACTGAGTTTGGGCGCCACCCTAAAGTGCCAGTCACCTGAATAACTACCCTTTACCCAAGGATAAAACGATGAACACCAAAGACTTTTTTACCTTTGCCGAAATTAAAGCAGCCGCCGATTATATCCAAACGCAAACCCGCTACCGGCCCACCGTTGGCTTGATTCTAGGTTCCGGGCTGAACTCCTTGGCCAATGAAATTGAAAACGCCGACCAGATTCCCTATGATCAAATCCCCAATTTCCCGGTTTCTGGGGTGGTGGGTCATGCCGGCCAGTTGGTCATCGGCAACTTGGGCGGCCAGACTATCCTGGTGATGCAGGGGCGCACCCACTTTTACGAGGGTTACTCCCCGGCCCACATCACCCTGCCCGTCCGGGTGATGCGGCTTTTGGGCGTGGAAACGCTCATTGTTACCAATGCGGCCGGCGGGCTGAACCAAGATTTTAAAGTGGGCGACTTGATGCTGATTACCGACCATATCAACCTGCTGGGCATGAGCGGACATAACCCTTTGCTTGGCCCCAATTTAGAGGAGTTTGGCCCCCGTTTTCCCAGTATGACCCATGCCTACCACCCCGATTTGCTGGCCCTGGCACGCCGGGTGGCCGGCAGCCTGGGCTTATCCCTGCGCGAGGGCGTTTATGTGGGCTTGAGCGGGCCTTTTTTTGAAACCCCGGCCGAAAATCGCTTTCTGCGGGCCATCGGGGCCGACGCCGTAGGCATGTCAACCGTATCTGAGGTGACCGTAGCCAACCACGCCGGCATGCAGGTTTTGGGCCTGACCAGTGTGACCAATATCTCTATCCTCGACATCAACTCCAAAGCGGAAACCAACCACGAAGAGGTGTTGGAGGCAGGTAAAATGATTGTGCCCAAACTGGTGAGTTTACTCAAAGGCATCCTGAGCGCACTTGGCTGAGTTTTTTGACCATAATGAGTATCCACTCTAAAATATACGCCTTTGTATTTTTGGGAACAAATAAGGCTCCATGCTGGAATTTCTCAGGTCAATTGTTAAATACAACATTGTTATTTATACCGTTTTAGGGTTGGCGGCCCTTTTTTTCCTTAGAGTTGTCTGGCTGGCCCGCAAAGATAAGACCCGCTCCATTTTTACCCTGGAACGCGAAAGCGCCAACAGCCGCATGGCGCGGGCCTTTATCGGCCTTTTAGTGGTGCTGTGCCTGGGGCTTGGCGTTTATTATCTCAGCCGGGTCACTCCCACCATTGTGCCGCCGCCCCAAGAAACACCCACCCCCACCCCGATTATCGCCCTGCCGCCCACGCCTACCCCACCACCGCTATTGCTTCCCACCCCAACCCCCACCATCACCCCCCCCCCGCTGCCCTCACCCCAGGTGGTAGTGGAGCCGACTTTTACCCCCGCGGCCAGCGAGCCGACGCCGGTCCTGCCGCCGGCCAATTGCCCCAACCCTGCGGTTAAGATTACCAGGCCCGGCAATGGGGCCAGGGTGGCCGGCGTAATTCAGGTGAGCGGGGTTGCCGCCATTGAAAATTTTGACTATTATAAATTTGAATTTCGAGCAGCAACCGGCGGCGATTGGTCCTTTATTGAACGCCACAACGCCCCCGTCAACGGCGGCGTTTTAGGCGCCTGGAATACCGATACCGTTGCGCCTGGCGAGTATGAACTCCGGCTGGTGGTGGTTGACGCCAGCGGCAACTACCCAGAGCCATGCGTGGTTCGGCTCAAAGTGGAATAGCGCCTGATGCCAGATTATTCTGAACTTATCTATTGGCTGACCCTGATCAACCAGAGCGGCCTGAAACTGAATCTGGTCAAACCCATTATCCAGCAGTGGTGCTTTACCGAGCAGCGCCCCCTGGCCGAACTGTTTGGTATGTCACCCCTGGAGTGGTCCAGCCGCTTTGGGCTGGCCGATAAGGAAGCCGAGCAGGCCGCCCGCGCCCGCGAAAAACTATCCAAACAGGCCGCCATCGTGAGCCAGTGGCAGGCCCAACAAATTGAACCCCTGATCCGCACCGACCCGCGTTACCCCAAACGGCTGATTCACACGTTGCCGGCGGTCAAGCAACCGCTTATTTTGTGGGCGCGTGGGGCCATCGAGCGGCTCAACGAGCCGGGGGTGGCGGTGTTGGGGAGTCAACCCCCAGAAGCCGCCGTCAAGGTGATGGATGAGGTCATGCGCACCCTGCTGGCCGAAGGCATCGGCCTGGTGAGCGGCTACGGGCGAGGGCTGGATCGGGCCACCTTTGAAGCCATGTTAGCCCTGGAAAACGTCCGGGCCGTCACCGTGCTGCCGATGGGCCTGGCCGCTTTTGCTAAATCAACCTCCAAATTGGAGGCCGCCGTCAACGCCCGGCGCATTGCGCTGGTCAGCCCCTTTGCCCCCGACACCCCTTATCAAGACAAGCTGGCCGAAGCCCGCAACTTGCTGATTGACCACCTGGCCCTGGCCCTGCTCATCCCGCAAGCCGATGACGATGCCGTGGCCCGGGCTAAGGAGGCCCTCAGCCGGGATACGCCGGTCTTTGTGGGCCTCACCGACACCGCCGCCAACCGCGCCCTGCTGGATGGCGGGGCCTTGCTGCTCACCGACGCCGGCGAGGTGGTCGAAACGGTGCAGCAAGCCCTGATTGACGATGAGCTGCTTGACTCCGCCGAACCGGCGCTGCCCCAGCC
>CAZDMM010000323.1:0-8005 GCA_964505845.1 uncultured Caldilineaceae bacterium | reverse complement strand
CAAGGGTATCCCTTTGGGACTATTCGCTATTCGTTTATTCGCCATTCGCTCATTCGCCATTCGCTCATTCGCCATTCAACATTCTAAAAGGAGTTTTTCATGAGCAATCTAGATTTACTGAGGCCCCTCGACACCTTTGCCCGCCGACACCTCGGCTCTACCGGCCTGAACGTGGAGCGCATGCTAGAGGTCATCGGGGTAGACTCCCTGGATGAGTTGATTGATCAGACCGTGCCCGCCTCGATCCGCCTGGATCGCCCCCTGCGCCTGCCCGATGCCTTGAGCGAGTTGGAAGTGCGGAATGACTGGCGTGACCTGGCCAGCAAAAATAAAGTGTACCGCTCCTTCATCGGCATGGGCTACTATAACTGCCTCACCCCGCCGGTCATCCAGCGCAACATCCTGGAAAACCCCGGCTGGTACACTCAATACACCCCTTACCAGGCCGAGATTGCCCAGGGCCGGCTGGAAGCTTTGCTTAACTTTCAAACCATGATCTGCGACCTGACCGGCATGGAGATTGCCAACGCCTCGATGCTGGATGAGGCCACCGCCGCCGCCGAGGCTATGACCCTGTGCCGCCGCGCCCAGGATCGCAAATCTACGGCCAATGTTTTCTTTGTGTCAGACCGCTGCCACCCCCAAACCATCGAGGTGGTGCAGACCCGCGCCGAGCCGCTGGGCTTCAAAGTCATCGTGGGCGACCACGCGCAGTACGACTTTGCCGAGTCGACCTTTGGGGTGCTGGTGCAGTACCCCACCACCGAAGGCGTAGTGCTGGATTACGAGTCCTTCTGCCAAAAAGCTCATGCCGCCGGGGCCTTGGTGGTGGTTGCCAGTGATTTGCTGGCCCTGACCCTGCTGCGCCCGCCCGGTGAGTTTGGGGCTGACGTGGTCATCGGCAGCGCCCAGCGCTTTGGGGTGCCGATGGGCTACGGCGGCCCGCACGCCGCCTTTATGGGCACCCGCGACGCCTACAAGCGGCAGATGCCCGGCCGCCTGGTGGGTGTGTCTAAAGACGCCGCCGGCAAGCCGGCCTACCGCCTGACCCTGCAAACGCGGGAGCAGCACATCCGCCGGGAGCACGCTACCAGCAATATCTGCACCGCCCAGGTGCTGCTGGCGGTAATGGCCTCGATGTACGCCGTTTACCACGGCCCGCAGGGCTTGACCCGTATCGCCCGGCGCGTCCGCCTGCTCACCGAAACCCTGGCCGCCGGGCTGCGGCAGTTGGGCTACACCGTGAGCGATGGCCCGGTCTTTGACACCCTTAAGATCGGCGGCGGCCCGCGCACCCCCAAACAGTTAAACCACGAGGCCCTGGCCCGGCAGGTCAACCTGCGCCTGTACGATGATGAAGCCACCGGCGTCTCCCTGGATGAATTTGCCCTGGCCGCCGACCTGGAACTGCTGTTTGAAATCTACGGGGCTAAACCCGGCCAGCTTAACCTTGAAAAGTTGGCCGCCGAGGTTGACCTGGCCTACCCCGCGCCGCACCAGCGCCACAGCGCCTTTTTAAGCCATCCCGTGTTTAACAGCTACCACTCGGAAACCGAGATGCTGCGCTACATCCACCGGCTGCAAGCCCGTGACCTGTCGCTGACCCACTCCATGATCCCGCTTGGCTCCTGCACCATGAAGCTCAACGCCACCGCCGAGATGCTGCCCATCACCTGGCCCCACTTTGCTTATCTGCACCCCTTTGCCCCCTTAGACCAGGCCGAGGGCTACCAGGTTATGTTTGAGCGGCTGGAAGGCTGGCTGGCCGAGATTACCGGCTTTGCCGCCACCTCGCTGCAGCCTAACGCCGGCTCCCAGGGCGAGTACGCCGGGCTGCTGACCATCCGGGCCTATCACCTGGCGCGGGGCGACGCGCAGCGCAACATCTGCCTGATCCCCAGTTCCGCCCACGGCACCAACCCGGCCAGCGCCGCGATGGCCGGCATGCAGGTGGTGGTGGTGGCTTGCGACCACGACGGCAACGTTGACCTGGCCGACCTGCGCCGCAAGGCCCAGGAACACCGGGCCAGGCTGTCAGCGTTGATGGTCACTTATCCATCCACGCACGGGGTGTTTGAGGAGAAAATCAAGGAGATTTGCCAGATTGTGCATGAGCACGGCGGGCAGGTGTACATGGACGGGGCCAATATGAACGCCCAGGTGGGGCTGTGCCGCCCCGGCGACATCGGCGCGGATGTGTGCCACCTGAACCTGCACAAAACCTTCTGTATCCCGCACGGCGGCGGCGGGCCGGGCATGGGGCCAATCTGTGTGGCCGCACACCTGGCCCCTTATCTGCCGCATCATGCCGTCGTGCATGGCGTCGGCGGCAAAAAGGGCGTGGGCGCGGTCTCGGCGGCTCCCTGGGGCAGCGCCAGCATCCTGCCCATCTCTTATACTTACATCTTGATGATGGGCGCGGAAGGTCTGACCGAGGCCACCAAATTGGCGATACTCAACGCCAACTACATCGCCAAGCGGCTCGACCCGCACTACCCGGTGCTGTACAAAGGGGCGCACGGCTTTGTGGCCCACGAGTGCATTATTGACCTGCGCCCGCTCAAGGAAGCCAGCGGCATCGAGGCTGAGGATGTGGCCAAACGGCTGATGGATTACGGCTTCCACGCCCCCACCATGTCCTTCCCGGTGCCCGGCACGTTGATGATTGAGCCGACCGAGAGCGAATCGCTGCAGGAGTTGGACCGCTTCTGTGAGGCCCTCATCTCCATCCGGGAGGAGATTCGGGCGGTGGAGACGGGGCAGATGGATCGGGAGAACAACCCCCTCAAGCACGCCCCGCATACCGCTGCCGTAGTGACCTCAGAGAATTGGGACCGGCCTTACTCGCGGGAGCAGGCCGTCTTTCCGGCCCCCTGGGTCAAGGAGTCAAAGTTCTGGCCGGCCGTGTCACGCATTGACAATGTTTACGGCGACCGGAATCTGTTCTGCACCTGCGTGCCGGTGGAGGCGTATCAATAGGGAGGCTGGAAGGATGGAAGGTTGGTAAATTGCCAACCTTCCATCCTCCCACCTTCCAGGCGTGATTTCAAGGAGAACTTCATGGGACAAAAAGTACATGCTTTACAAACTATCCTGGACATGGCCCTGCCGGATCAGGCCATTCACAGCGATGAGATTCCCTGGGTGCCGCAGGGAGAGCGGGTCTGGTTTAAGCCGCTGCGCTTTGACCTGGTCAACGGGCGCTGGATCAATCTGCTCAAGGTCAGCGGCGGCGGCAAAGTGAACCGCCACCGCCACAGCGGCGGGCAGGTTTTGGGTTACGTTATTCAGGGGAGTTGGCGCTACCTGGAGCGGGAGTGGGTGGCCCGCCGGGAGACATCCACACCCTGGTGGTGGACGGGGCCGAAGATATGCTCACCCTCTTCATGCTGGAAGGCGTCATCCAATACCTGGATGACGACGATAATATCATCTATCAAGACGATGTCTTTACTAAACTTGAACGCTATTTGAACTTCTGCCGGGCGCAGAATATCGAGCCGTTGAATTTGCGATATTAGGATGTCATTCTGAGCCGAAGGTGAAGAATCTCCCAGTAGGTACAATTTTACTCAAGCTGTCTGGTAAAGAAGTTTCTTTATCCCAACAGGGTACTTTTCCAGCAAAGGCTCTAGGGATTCTTCACTCCGCTTCGCTCCGTTCAGAATGACATGGAAACCCTATGATTCTCGACTCCTTCAACCTCAACCATAAAGTTGCCCTGGTTACCGGCGCGGCACAGGGCTTGGGGCAGGCTTTGGCCCTGGGGCTGGCCGAAGCCGGCGCAGAGGTGATGGCGCTGGATCGCCGCCCGTGTGATGAAACCCTGGCGCAAATCTCTGCGGTGGGGCGACAGGGGCGCAGCCTGAGCCTGGATTTGCGGCATTTAACGCCGGACTCGGCCCAGGAGGTTATCCAAAGTTGTCTTAAGCAGTTGGGGCGGTTGGATATTGTGGTCAACAATGCCGGGATTATCCGGCGAGCGGCGGCCCTGGAGTTTAGCGCCGAAGATTGGGAGGCGGTGCTGCGGGTCAACCTCAGCAGCGTCTTTTATCTCTCCCAGGCGGCGGCTCGTCACTGGGCGGCGGAGCAGCGCGGCGGCAAGATCATCAATATCGCCTCGATGTTGTCATTTCAAGGGGGGATTTTAGTACCCAGCTACACCGCCGCCAAAAGCGGCGTGGCCGGGCTAACGCGGGCGCTGGCTAACGAGTGGGCCGGGCTGGGCATCAACGTCAACGCTATTGCGCCCGGCTACATGGCTACGGATGTGACCGCCGCCATCCGCGCCGACGCCGCCCGCAGCCAGACCATGCTGGCCCGCATCCCGGCCAATCGCTGGGGCGAGCCGGACGACCTCAAGGGAACGGTGGTCTTTTTAGCCTCCGCCGCCGCCGATTATTTGCACGGGGCCATCATTCCGGTGGATGGGGGCTGGCTGGCGCGGTGAGGTTAGCCTGTTACCCCACTCGCCAAAATTGCCTCTAACACCCCTCCCCCCACCGCCAAAGACTTGTCGCTAATGGTAAAGCAGTGGCTCACCTCGCCGCGCGGGTCGAGGTCGCCGATTTTGAAGCCGGGGGTAACGGCTACTTGCGCATGCACCAGCCCGCGCAGCACCCCGGCAAAGGCGGCCCGGATTTCCTGGCCGGCGACGGTGGCAATCAACTGCCCGGCGGCTATAGGCTCGCCGATGCGAGCGTGGGAGGTGACGTGTCCGGCGGCAGGGGCGCGCAGCACCCGGTCAGTAGTGCGGCCTTTGACAACGCCGGGCGAGTTGGTGTTGGCTTCAGCCTGACCGTTGCCCAACAGGCCGCCGCCGGGATAAATGACCCGGCCCAACCAGTGGCCGCGATTGGTTTCGATGACGGCGTGACAATCCACTCCGGCGGTAAAGCCCGGCCCCAGGGCAATGACCAGGGGAGCGCCGGTAATGGCCGTACCGCTGTTAAACTTGGCGATGATGGCGTCAACCAATACCGGCGGTTTAAGAACAGCAACGCTCTCAGCCTGCGGGTCAACCAGAACCGGAATGACCTGGCTGTAGGCCAGAGAGTGGGCCTCTTCCGGCGCGTCAACCCGGCGAGCGGTGAGACCTTCAACCACCGTCTGGCCGCTGTAAACGGCCTCGCCAAAGCTAACGGTGCGCCGGACGAGGGAAGGGGCCGGCAGCTCGGTCATGATGACCGGAAAGCCGCTGCGTTTGAGGCGGTAGGCCACACCGCTGGCTAAATCACCGGCTCCTTTGATGAGAACTAAAGTGTTATTGAAGGGAGTATGAGGTTTCATAGTAATCACGATTGTACCGAAAGCAGCCGGTTTGTACAAACCTAACCTATCGGTGGTATAATTGAGCCTCACACTTTTGGAGGAGGAAAGATAATGAGGGTTATGAATTTTGTGGCCGGTTTTTTGGGAGGAGTAGTGCTGGGGGCGGTGGCTGTTTTGCTGACGACGCCCCAAAGCGGCACTGAGCTTCAGGCCGGGGTGCGCTCCCGCTTTGACGGCATCCTGGAAGAAGGCCGGCGGGCGGCTGCGGCTCGCCGGGCGGAGTTGGAAGCGCGTTTTGCCACCCTTAAAGGCGGTTGAGCTTTAGGCCAGAGCATTTTTGAGGATTTGGCTGAAAATTTGGCCGGCCGGAACCATATCTTCATCCAAAAACATATCGCGCCGGGCTTCGCGCGCTTTTTTCATCAGGGCCAGGCTGTGCTGGAGGTTTTCACCTTCCAGCTTGATCTTGTTAGAGATATGGACGCCGGCCATCAACAAGGGTAAATACAAAAATTCGGGGTCTATCTGCTGGCCGGCCTCAACACTATCTACAATGTATTGGGTAACGGCCTGGCGCTCATTGAGCGGCCAGGGCTGGCGGCCGGTGGCCTGCGCTACCAGGCCAAAGCTAAGGGTCAATGCCAGCTTCAACAAATGGAAATAGCCAATAGAGCGGATCACCTCTAAGGCGTAGGTGGTATCCACTTGAGCCTCAAGGGCCTGTTCCCACATGGGAACGAGCAAAGCATTGGTGTGGTCGGGCCGGCTGAGGAAATACTGGCAGCTATAGGTTAAAATTTTAGCCAGGGTAATGGCCTCGCCGATTCTCAAGGGTAAACCGGCGTCGGCAAAACGGTTGATGCTTTCGGCGTACAGGATGGTAAAAATTGCTTCGGTGGTTAGCTCTTTGTTGAATTTGGCCTGGCGGGAGTTGACTTCTTGCAAGGCCAGGTTAAGCGCCTCGGCTTTATCTTCAAGCCAAATGGTTTCATATTTGTGGTTAAGCCGGGGCGCTCGCTCCGGCGGGCTGGGTGGACCGGCTACTTTGAGCGGAAAAGTGGCCTTTTTGACCATTTTGGCCGTAAACGTAGCGCCCAACGTGCCGACAATATTCAGTCCCACCGGGCTGTCAATCAGGGCAGTATCTAACTTGCTTTTTGATTGAGCCGGGCGGACTCGCTGCCCTCGATTTTCACCCGCCACTTTCATTTCAATATTAAGGGGGTATTCCCCGGCTTTGGCCTGCGGGTTGGTGGTAACCGGCCAGGTGAGCAGGCCGGCTTCGGCGCTGGCTAATTTGAGCTGCACCACCGGTTCCATCACCTTGAGCACCGGCCGGCCCCCTCCAAAGAGTCCGCTTGTTTGAGAAAGATCGGCCTTGAGCATGACAGTTAGCGGCACATTGAGGGTGTTTTGGAGAAACAGGTAAAAATTGCTGACCTGTTCAGGGGCAATTGAAGCCGGGTCAAAATAGCCGGCATACTGCACCCCGGATGTTTCAAAGCGTTCCGGGTTATCAACATATTCACCAATAATGTCGGGATAAGCAACGGTCATCCGCGTCTCCTCAGCTTGTCATAAACAATCCAAGCTTATCAAAAGCATATCATTCCTGGCCTGATTTGTCAACAGGAATCATTACCGGCGAGTCTGCGGGTCAAAGGCGTCGCGCAGGCCATCCCCGGCAAAAGAGAAAGCCAGCACCAGCAGGGTCAGCGTGAAGGCCGGAAAGAAAACCTGGCTCCAATTCTTTTCCAGGTAATCAATGGCCTGGCGGATCATCTGCCCGATGCTGGGATCGGGTGGCTGGATGCCCAGGCCCAACAAGCTCAACACCGCCTCGTTAACCACCACCGCCGCTACGTCCAGGGTGGCGCTGACGATAATCAACCCGACCACGTTGGGCAAAATATGCTTGAGCATGATACGCCGGTGGGTGGCCCCCAGGCTGTGGGCAGCGGTCACAAAATCTTGCGCTTTGATAGACAGGGTTTGGCTGCGCACATAGCGGGCCATGAGCGGCCAACTGACCAGGGCCAAAGAGCCGGCCACCAGCAGCAGCCGGCCCACGCCGCCAAACTGCTCGGTGACGGGCTGTCCAAAAACAGCGGCCACCAAAATTGCCAACAGCAAACCCGGAAAAGCAAACAGCATATCGGCCAGCCGGGAGAGCAACTGGTCCAGCCAGCCGCCAAAATAGCCGGCCAGCAGGCCAAAGCTGGCCCCCAAAACGATATTCAGCATTTCGACATAAAAAGCCACCACCAGTGACACCCGCAGGCCCCGTAAAATGCGGGCCAGAGTATCACGCCCCAGGCTGTCGGTACCCAGGGGGTGAGCGCGGGAAGGCCAAGCATTGAGGGCCTTATAATCCTGGCGGTTGGGGTCAACTTGATAAAAGAGAGGGCCAAAGATTGACAGGCAGATCAGGGCGATAATGAACAGCAGACTCAGCAACGCCAGCCGATTTTGGCTGAAACGCTGCCATAAGTTGCGGGTCTGAGGCTGACCGGGCCTGGATTGTGGAATAGCCACACTTTTTGGTAGGGCAGTCATCACGCCTCAAGCCGGATGCGAGGATCAAAAAAGGTGTAGGCCAAATCGGTGAGCAGATTCATCAGCACCACCGCAATCGCCAGGATGATGGTGACGCCCTGGATGACCGGATAATCCCGCTGGCCAATGGCTTGCACCGCCGTAAAGCCGACCCCCGGAATGGCGAATAGGCTTTCCA
>CAZDMM010000322.1:0-8016 GCA_964505845.1 uncultured Caldilineaceae bacterium | reverse complement strand
GAGGATCAGCATGAGGATGGGCATGACAATCATAATCGCCAGGGTGCGCGGGTCGCGGATGACGTGTGTAAACTCTTTGCGGACTAAACTAAAAACTCGACGGAACATGTTACAGACCTTTTAGGTCAATCCCGGCCGGCCTCTGCTTGCAGCAGGCCGCTTAAAAAAAAGGAAACTAACTCTTCGATCATGGCCTCGGGTGAAAGCTCTTGATAGCGGGGGTCAACCCCGCTGAGTTTGATGGCAAAGTTCAGCAAGATTGCACCTACAAAGGCGCGGGTGATAATCATGGGATCAAGCCGGCGAAAATGCCCTGCCTCCATGTGAGCTTGCATGTACTGCTCCAGGTAGCTGGCAATGGGCATGGCAATTTGCTGGTAAACGGCTTCGCGCAAATCGGCGTCGGCAAATATTTCGGCAATGATGGGCGCTATCAAATGGCCGCGCTCCTGGGCAAGCCGGTAGCGGTCGTGCATAATCAGGGTTAAGAATTCTTTAGGGTCGGCCGGCGGCTGGGTAGGGGTGATGATACCCTTGAGCGACTGAGTGGCCAGCCGTTCAATCATTGCCAGCAGCAGTTCGCGCTTGTTAGCAAAGTAGTTGTAGATGGTTCCTTCGGAAACACCGGCGGCCTGGGCAATCTCTTTGGTGGTAGCTTTGTGGTAGCCTTTTTCGGCAAACACTTTGGCTGCCCCCAGCAAAATTTGGGTGCGCCGGCGTTCGGTCATTTCTTCTTTAAAATCAATGGTTTCGTCCAGCATGTTGAGTTCCTGCCTCGAGATTGAGTAATCACTCATTTGAGTGAGTACACACTCATTATATCACAAAAATAAAAAAATGCAAGAGGGAATTTATTTGAATGAGGGATGGTCTGCAGGGGGAAATGGGCGGGTTTGGAGGTAGTCTGGCTCAGGTGGCCCGGAGTCCAACCTGTTGAGCGCCATATTTGAGCGCCTTCTCGTCAAGGGCCAATCGTTTGTAGAGGGGGTCAGCTTGTTGATAGCGCAGCGCCGCAACAACAACCGCGAGCGAGAGCACACTGGTAGCCGCCACCAACGCGCCCAGGGCCACCATATTGGCTGCGGAAATATCGCCCAGTTCGGTGGCAATCTGGCCGGCCCGGATGGTGACATATTTGATGTTGCTGCGTTGGGGCGTGCTGGAAATGAGTGAACTGTTGTAAACTAAGACCCCACCTGTTTTGACCAGAGGCTCGTATTTTTCCATGGCCGAAGGGGTCAGCGCCAGGGCGATGCCGGGATTGTGTACCAGCGGTGAGCCAATTTCTTCATCACTGACGATCACGGTGACGTAGGCAGAGTATCCTGACATGTCCAGCCCGTAGCTGGGAGTCCAGGTGACATATTTGCCGCTGTTCATACCCGCGCGAGCCAGAATCATACCGGCAAACAATGGCCCCTGGTCATCGGAGCCGGAGATAATAAGCTCGACTTGCATAAGCGCCTCTAGTTCAGGCTTTTAACGATATCCGCTACCTTGTAATCCCCCAGCGGGTAAAATGGGTCTGGATTTGGCACATCCAGGGGGCCGCACGAAGTTGAGGCTCCGTTAGTAGGGCGTGTGGATATAAATTCAACCAGAGAAAAGCCTGCTTTGGCTATTTGCACCTGTAGGGCCGTAGCAATGGCCCTTTTGGCTTGGTGAACCGCCAAAGAATCGTAGGCCGCCCGCCGGACGACATAAGTTGCGCCGGGCAGCCCGGCTAATAACTCGGCAATGCCAATAGAGGGAACCGCCCGGTTAGCGGCATGCCCATTAGACGGAGGGCTGCAGAGCGTGGAATTATTGATAAAGAAGACGGTGATATTTTCTCCACGGGTAGCTGCCCAAATGGTCTGGGCCAGGCCGGTTTCAGCCAAATCATCATCGCTTTGATAGGTGAAAATAATTTTGTTGGGCTGCACTCGTTTAAGGCCAGTGGCCATAGCCGGAGCGCGCCCATGGGCCGATTCGGCCACATCGAATTCAAAATAGTGGTGCAGATACACAGCGCACACCACCGGGGTAACGGCGATGCTACACCCCCGCAGGTTGAGTTCGTCAACAACCTCGGCAATGAGTTTGTAAATGAAGCCTTGTGTGCAGCCGGGACGGTATTGGAGCGGTAAATCATTCAACGAGTCCGGCGATAGGTAAAGGTGAGGTGGCGCTGATTGGGGAGGCATAGGTTGGTTATCTCCTTGCTAGCGACAATGGGACATTGATAGTTTTAGACACTCCTGCCGATAGGATTTCGTGCAAATCGGTATGTAAGGCTGCAATTCGCTCCAAAAGTTCATCTGGCAGAGGGGCCAGGCCGCCGGCGCTGCCGTGAAAGTGAATAAGCGCACGGCTGCCGGCAGCCAGGCGCACATCTTCAACCATTTGACCGGCGTTCAACTCTACCACCATAATAGCGTGGGCTCGCAGGGCTAATTCTTTTAAGGGCAAAATTGGAAAAGGGAATAGGCTGATGGGTCTCAATAAACCGGCCCGGATGCCATAACGCCGGGCTTCACGCACGGCTGTTTTGGCAATACGACCGGCCGCGCCAAAGGCCACAATTAAAATATCGGCGTCGTGAGTCTGGATGGCTTCATACCGAACTTCAGCGGCTTTAATTTGGCTTTGCTTGTCTTGCATGCGCCGGTTAATTTCTTGTAAAGCGGTTGGGTTGAGATAGAGGGAAGAGATGACGTTTTTGGGCCGGCCGGTAGCCCCGGTTAAAGCCCACTCCGGCGCGGTAGCAGTTGGATTTTGCACGGGGGGCAGTTCTACCGATTCCATCATCTGGCCGATGATGCCATCGGCCGTTATAATCACCAGCGTGCGATATTTTTCGGCCAGGTCAAAGGCCAGCACGGTTAAGTCAACGGCTTCTTGCACAGAACTGGGAGCCAGGACAATGCTGTGAAAATCGCCATGCCCGGCGCTTTTGGTGAGCTGATTGTAGTCGGCCTGGGAGGGGTAAAGGCTGCCTAAACCCGGCCAGCCGCGCATACTGTCAATGACCACTGCCGGCACTTCGGAGCAAACAATGTAGGCCAGCCCCTCTTGCATCAGGCTGAGGCCCAATCCGGAGGAAGAAGTCATCGTGCGCGTCCCGGCGCAGGCCGCCCCATAAACCATATTGATGGCGGCCGGGGCGCTTTCGGCAGTGAGAAAGACCCGGTCTAACTGGGGCATGCGCCGGGCCATGTATTCTAATATTTCGGTTTGGGGGGTGGTAGGGTAGCCAAAATAAGCATGCAATCCAGATCGAATGGCTGCTTCGGCTATGGCGACATTGCCTTTTAATAGCTCTTTAGCCATGGCGTTTTATCAGGGGTGAAGCTGGTTATCAAAGGGCAACCGGTTCAGCGTGTAATTGGTTAACCGCAGCCACAATAAGCTGGGCGGCTGCCTCCAGGGGCCATTTGCCGGTATTGAGAATCAGATGGTACCATTGCAGGTCGTCTGATCGAACCTTAAACAAGTCATTTAAATACTTAGCCATAATCCGGTCACGCTCGGCCACCAACTGCCGGGCTGTTTCAAAAGCCAGGTGTTCTCGGTCCTGTACCCGGCCTACCCGCACATCCCAGGGAGCCTCAATCCGCACGTGGAGCGAGTCTAGCATATTAGCTAAAATTGCCTGCCCACCCCGGCCAACAATCACCACGTTGCCCCGGTCGTGAGCAGCGAGAATAATGCCACGAACCAGGTTGGTAAATTTAGCTTCATCCAGGTGGGTAACGCTAAAAACCTCAGCCCCGGTTTCATCTTGTTTCCAGGTGGGAATATGGGCTACGGTGTAAGGGCCTGGATAAAGCAAACGGTCTATCAGCCGCTTACCTTTGTAATGCTCTTCAGAAAAGTCAATGGCTTCATGTTCTGATAAGCCTACTTCGGTGGCTACCTGGGCAATCAGCTCTTTATCAAAATACCGATAGCCTAAAAGTTTACAAACCTGCCGGGCAATTTGCCTGCCGCCGCTGCCAAATTGTCGAGAAATTGTGATAACCGCCATTTTGCACCTCTTTATAAACTTCTCGCCCGGCCAGCATTAAAATCGGATCTTCTATGCTCAGTATAGGCCATAAAGCTGGCTGAACACAGTGATGAATGTCATTTTTCGTTGAGATAAATGACACATAACCCTTTGGTTTAGCGCTGCCAGGAAACTCTGATAACCTTATCCTCCTCAATATATTGAAAGGTCAGCTCGCCTTTATAGGCGCGAAAGAGCGCTTCGCCTATACGCCGGGCTATATGAGCGCCGGTGGTCGTTACCAGCCAGAGGCTGTTTTTACGGGTTGTGGCAATAATGCGTTCTAATGGATGTTCTGTTTTCTCCTGGGTTTCTACATTGGTAATGAGGTTTAATATTTCAGTCTCATGTTCCACAAAAAATGGCCCTTTAATTTCAAGATACCCGGCTGGATAGCGATCTTTGATGCGCCGGCAGGCCGGACAAACCAGATCATAACTTTGGGCCGGCGCTTCTTGCCAGGTCCACCGCCCATTAACATATAGGGCGCCACATTCGGTACACCGGCTGTTTTCGGGCCATTTGCTCCGTTCCTGGTAAACGTCGTGCCGTTTCTCTTTGATCAGCCTGTCTTTTCGACCGTGTAGGCTTTGCATGGTTGTATCCTCCTTCGAAAATAGTTATCAGTTATCACTAACCAGTGCTCAGTAATCAGTGAGCAACCAAGATTGATGACTGATAACTGACTACTGACTTGAGCACATATAATGCATCTGCGGTGACAAATTCATTTAGCCGCTTTTGGCTTGTACCGCCCCAATTCACCAGCGAACGACCCGTCATTTGGGTGGGTGTCACCCGATAATATTTTGCTTCGGCCGGGAAACCGCCATCGGGTAATCGTTTTGATACCAACAGGTCTAAAGCCTCTCGACAACGGGTATCGCCGCTAAAACCGGCCTCAGCCATCACTTTTAAGCCAAACAGGATATCGTAATGCCAATAACAGGGGTAGTGCAGCTTCACAAAATCGGGTGAGATGACTTGTCCATCTCGTTGGCGCTGGAATAGGTTTCGTTTCAAGAAAATCTCAGCGGCTCGCTCGACGGCCTGAATAACACGACGGTCGCCCCTCAGTTGACCATACAAGGCTAGACTCCGCAGTGGGATAAGACTTTCCATAAAGGAAGAGTGGGCGGCTTCGGGGCGCTTATCGCAGTTCCAGCCGCCATCGGGCCATTGCCATTTCAGCAGATTCTCAGCTAACCGGTCGGTGCGATCATCGGCCAAGCCCAACATCAGCAAATAATAGAGCGCATTGCCTTCCTGTGAGGCGCACCGTCTGGTTCGCCCGGCGATAGTTATGATACGCTGCTGATGACTCTGGCCGAAGAGCCAGCCATAAACCTGCTCGCACAAGGGGATGAGGGAGTCATCCCCGGGGGGATAGCCCAACTCGGCCAGGTCGGCCAGCACCCAATGCGCCCCGCACCATTTGGCATAGGGGTGAAAGGGGATGCGGCCAGCCGCATCCCTTTGCGAGAGGAGCAGTTTCACTCGTGGCGATACTTTGACCTCCTGTTGCAATTGTTTGCTTGCAGCAGACTCCTTGTCTTGACCAAGCACTCTCGTCACAACTTTGAACCGCACTGATGGCTCCGGTGAGTTAAGCAGGGTATTGATAATCCTATCCATTTTACAGGTTCACGTACTTGAGCAGCCGCAGCACGCGCAAGGTAATCCACTTGCTGGGCTGTCCTTTTTGCTCGATGTCAACCCACATTTTGCCGTTGAGTGTATGCTCTAACTTCCAGCGACCTCGCTCATCCTGCTTGTTCAGGATAAACTGGAGGGCATCGCTTAAACGGGGATCGTTTCCGTAGCCCAGGGCGGCCAGCACCGCCACGGTTTCCAGAATGTCGCTCCAATAGCTCAAAGGGAAGCCAAATTTAAACCAGGTGGAACTGACCCGCTCGGTGTAGGGGTAGTCGGCCACCGCCGGATTGCGGCTGAGGAGAAACTCGGCCCCGGCGCTCAGAGCTTGCTGTACCAACGGGGTGCGCTGGTTTGGCGGAACCGCCAGCAGGGCCTTCATAGCCTTGACGGCGCCCCAGGCGCAGGGCTGCCTTGAGTTAGCCGCGCAGGCAAAGCCCGGCCCGCTGGTGCCCGACTTGTAATAGCGCAGCCCGCCCTGGCCGGTGATAGCCCGCACCTGCCACTCTAGCGCCGCCTGTATCCGTGAGTCGTTGGCATAACCCAGGTTTAGTAAAGCCTCCAAAGAGTCGCCGTGGTGGCAGTGTACTACCTTGCTGGGTACCGGCGGCTGGCTCATCGAGAATCCGCCATTGGCCGCAATGGCATGGCTGAGAAAGTACTCACAGCCTCGCCGCACCCGCTCATCATGGGGATCGGCCCCCAGCCTGGCCAATAAAATAACCTGCCAGCCGGTAGAGCGGTAAGTGGGCCAGTAGCCAGCGCCCGGCTCGGCCCAATAGCCGTCGGGGTGCTGGGCCTCTAAAATTACCGGAACCGGCCCCATGTTCATCACATCGGCTCTGGCCTGGCGTACCTCAGGGTCAGCTTCGGGCCGATCCAACAGATCTCGCAAGGCAAAGTAGCGCACGCCGGGGTTGTCTGGGTCTGTCTCTAACAGCCAGGCCAGCGAGTCGCCCTTTAGATATTTGGGTTGAGGTTGCATGGCATCTTTCTCCCTGCTAATTAACCGTTATAGACTTGAGGCTGCGGCCAATGTGTGCGAGGCCCGTCAACCTGCTCTACTCCAAACCGCCTGTCCGGGGCCGTAACCCTTAACTCTGGTGGAGAAACTGAAGCAGATAAAGCCGGGGTGGGGCAGGCTGCCAAAAAGAGTAAAACCATCAACCACGGGCGTCCCAATTTTTGAGCTGCCAGAATTGCCAGCAGGTTGACCGGGATTTGAAAAAGCCACAATCCCAGGATGTTGCCAAAAGAGGTCAAATACCCCTGAGTGAGATAGTGCAGCGGAACAAAAAGGACAGGATTCCACAATAAGGCAGCCAGATACACCCAGAGCAACTCACCGCCCCTGGGTTTGGCAAGCCCCTTGAATGGAAGGCGCTGGCTAAAGGCGTTCCAACTCACAAAGCCGATGATACAAACCGTGGCTGCCACCGGTACCTGGATGGCGATTTGATTGGCGGGCTTGAGCAAGTGATAGGCCCCAAAACCAACCAGGACACCGGTGATATTGATAATAGTCAAAACCAGCCCGTGCAAACCAGGGTAGATAAGTTTCATATGGCTTCCACAATAAGTGGCGTCGCTCAACCAGATACGATGGCCGGCTGCAAACAACTCATGGCTTTAACAATAAGTTGTACGGCTCCCTCTAACCCTAATTTGTCGGTGTTGATGACCAGATCGTAGAGGCGTGAGTCGACCCAGTCAACATCATAGAATCGTCTCAAGTAATCAGCGGCAGTCCGGTCATGCTTAATAACCAGGTCTTGGGCTGCAGCCAGGCTGACCTTTTCTTGCTCATGAACCCGGTGATTGCGTGCGTCCAGCGGCGCTTCGATGCGCACATGCAGCACATCGGGCTTGTTTTTAAGGATCACCTGACCACCCCGGCCCACAATGACCATATTGCCCTGCTGATACGCCGCCTGAATAATGCTTTGAACAAAGGCAAGACTTTGAGACTCGTCCAGGTCAGCCACCGCCTTAACTCTGGCCCCGGTAGTATCCTCGCTCCAACTGCCTACGTGGGCTACCACGTGGGGAATTCCGGCCCAACCAAATAGATGATCCAAAAAACCCTGGATTTTGTAGTTATCTTCTGAAAAATCTACGATCTCTGAGGGGGATAGCCCGGCATCTGTAGCCAGGCGAGCCATTAATTTTTTGTCGAAATAGCGATACCCTGATTGTTGGCAGAGTTGGGCGGCAATCTCATCACCACCGCTGCCATATTGTCGAGAAATAGTAATGACAGCCATGTTCTCATTCCTTTCCTTAAAGATATAGGTTTTATTGGCTCTGCGCCGTTTCTACCGGCAAAGGTGCAG
>CAZDMM010000321.1:0-8034 GCA_964505845.1 uncultured Caldilineaceae bacterium | reverse complement strand
GTTGAACAAAAAGTCACCTATACACTTGAGGTGGACGGAAAATTTATTATTATTGAAAATGTACCGGCCCGAGTATGTTTAGAAACAGGCGAACGTTTCTTCTCACCTGATACGGTTGAGCATTTACAGCAAATTGCCTGGGGGCAACGTCAGCCAAACCGTGTCATCGAGACGCCAGTATACGAATTTGCAGTATAGGTGATCAAACTTTGACCAACCTATCACAACTCATCCAACACATTCAACAACTCTCCGCCCAGAGCCAGGCCAAAGTAGCCGATTACGTGGCCTTTTTGCGCTGGCAGGAGGCGCAGCAAGCGGCAGAGCAGGGGGCGCAGGGCTGGAGTTTCAGCTTCATCGAGGCGTTCAAAGAGGCGGCAGTGACGGCCAGCCGCAGCCAGGCCGGCATGGACGTGCAGCTTGGCCCCGCCAGCGTCGGCGGGCAGACTCGCCCGGCCCTGTGGGCCCACCCGCCGGTCACCGGCCAGGCCATTATCGAGTATCACGTCCCGGTTCCGCAGCAGGTGCGCGATGTCCGGCTGCGGTTGGCTTACGGCATCCGTGATGGAGCGCAGATTGCCGCCGACAATCTGGTGGCCTTCAGCGTACGGGCCAACGGGCTGCGGGTGTGGGGCCAACAAAGCAACGCCCAGCTTTGGCAAGAGGTAGAAATTCCGCTCAAACTCAGCAGCGGCGACATGGCCCGGCTTGAGTTTGTCACCGAAGCCCTGGGCAGCCACCAATGGACCTGGGCGGTGTGGGGAGAACCGGAATTGCGGGGAAAACTGGTTAAGTGACTCGTGTTGCGTGTTGCGTACACTAACGCAACACGTCAAAGACTTGCCTTATAATCCTTTAAAATTGACCCCCCAATAAACTCGCGCAGCAGCGAATTATCGGGCACCAGGTCGGGCAGACAGGGTTCAAACCATTGCAAAAAGGAAAGCAGCCGCTTGGCCTCCACATGCTCCGGTTTGCCAGGCTCAATCTGCAGCAGCAGCGGCTCGGCCAGGGGTTTAATAATGGCCAGCTCATAGGCCAGGGCAGAATTGAACATCACGTCGGCGTTTTCCTGATAGGGGAAAATCCAGGTGTGCTCTCCGCGCCTCACTTTAGGCCAGCGGCTGATGGTATCTTTAGCGGTGTAGCCTCGCGTTTGGGCGTCGCGCACAATGCGGCGCAGCAGGCGGGTATCGGTGGTAGCCACCCGGTTGTGCCGGTCCAGGTTCAGTTGGGTTAAGGCCGACACGTAGATACGGAAAATTTTGTCGGGCGGAATCTGGGGCACCAAATCCGGGTTTAGCCCATGAATCCCCTCAACAATGATGATATGCTCCTGGCTGATGGCCAGGGTTTCTCCCTGTTCCCGGCTGCCGGTATAGAAATTATAATGGGGCAGCGCAACCTCTTCTCCCCGCATCAGCCGCAGCAGCACCTCGTTAAAGAGCTTCAAATCCAGGGCATGCAGACTCTCATAATCGTAGTCGCCCTCTTCATCCCGCGGCGTCATGGCGCGATCCACAATAAAATCATCCAGGCCAATGGCCACCGGCTTGATGCCATTTGCCAGCAGTTGAATCGCCAGTCGTTTGCTAAAGGTAGTTTTGCCGGATGACGACGGCCCGGCAATCAACACCAGCCGTACCCTGGGGTGCAGCGAGGCAATCACCGTGGCAATTTGGGCAATTTTTTGCTCGTGCAGCGCCTCGGCCACCAGGATAGTTTCTGCCAACTTATGGCTGGCGACCACCTCATTGAGCGTGCCTACATCAGGCATGCCCAGCTTGGTCAACCAATCGCCATACTCATCAAAAACCTGCACCAGCTTGGGATACTCCACCAGGGGTTGTAGCTCATCGGGGTGGCTGGTGCGGGGGTAACGCAGCACAAAGCTTTTGGAGTAAGGGGCCAGGGCAAAAATTCTGAGATACCCGGTCGAAGGAACCATATAGCCGTGCATATAATCCCGGTATTCATTGAGGCTGTAGATGGTTAAATACGGTTTACGCCGGGCTTTCAGCAGGCGCAGCTTGTCATCGGCGCCCCGCAGTTTGAACAATTTTTCGGCCTCTTTGATGGAGATGCGCTCTTTGTGAATGGGCAAATCGGCCTCCACCAGTTGGCGCATGCGCTCCTCAAGCTGCTGCAACTCGGCTGGGCTGAAAGAAGGCCGGCCTTCCACCTCGCAATAGAGCGCCCCAAAGTTCAAGCCGTATTCAACATTAATTCTTACCCCGGGGAAAAGTTCGTGGGCGGCGGCCACCAGCAGCAGTGAGAGCGAGCGGCGGTAAACTCGCATCCCGTCGCCGTCGCCCAGGGTCAACACCTTAACCCGCAGGTCGCTGTTGGCGTGGTAGCTCAACTCGCGCAGTTGGCCGTTGACCAGGCATGCCATCGGCAGCGGGGCCGGCGGAAAGTCCGCTGCTTTAATAAACTCCTCAATGGTGGCGCCAATAGTTCCTTCTAAAACCTGTCCATTGTTGAATTTAATCTGGGCAGTAGTACGGGGTTGAGCCGGCCAAATGTTTGAGTTCATACAAATTACTCCAAAAAGGGAACGAAAAGAAACTGAGGGGGTCAATTCCCTCAGTTCCGTAAATGCCCCATCCAGCTATTAAAGTTGAGGCTTAGGTAGTTTTTGGGAGGATTGAAAGGTTGGACTCCCAGCCTTGCCAAAAGCACGCAGAGCGCAATCTTCCAACCTTCCTCTTATCCTTCTAATGTAGCCGGGCCAGAGAGCATTGTCAAGAGGAGTTTCACCGCGTTTTGCACATCGCTAAAACTGACCATTTCTGAAGGGGTATGAACATGCCGGCATGGAATGGACAGCGCCCCGGCGGCGCTGCCTTCGTGAGCCAGTTGCATGGCCTTGGCGTCGGTGGTGCCCATGGTTAAAATTTCCATCTGGTAGGGAATCTTGTTTTTAACGGCGGTGTCCACCATCCAGCGTTTCAACCCCGGATGAGCCAGCATGCCCCGGTCCATCACCTTAATGGCCGGGCCATGCCCCATCTTTACATCAAAATTTTTGCGCTCCGGGATGTCGCCGCTGTCGGTCACGTCCACCGCAATGGAGACATCAGGATGAACCTTGTAGGCAGCGGTTGTTGCGCCCCGCGTGCCCACCTCTTCTTGCACCGTAAAAACAAAGTGAACTTCGTGCGGGGTCTGTTGAAGCTGGCGCAGCGTTTCAATGAGGATGGCGCAGCCGATGCGGTCATCCATGCTTTTAGCCACCAGCGCCTCGCCCAAATCCACAAAGGGCCGCTCAAAGCCGGCCACATCCCCCACCCGCACCGGCGCATCCTTTTTGCTTTTGACGCCAAAATCCAGGTACAGTTTGCGGTGAGATTGATCCAGCCCATCGTGCATGAGCCAATTTTCAATATTGATCACCCCCAGCGCCCCATTGGTAAAAATAGCCCGGTTGCCCACCATCGTCTCGGCCCGGACGCCGCCCAGGGGAGACAGGCGGGCAAAGCCCTTGTCGTCAATGTGGCTCACAATCAGGCCAATTTCATCCATATGCGCAGCCAGCATGATTTTGAGGCCATCTCCGCTGCCCTTCGATGAACTCAGGACGTTGCCCTTTTTGACAGCATGCAGGTTGCCCAACGGGTCGGTTTCTATCCCGTCGGCATAGGGGGTGATGTGAGTTTTGATGATGTCGCGCACGGCCTGTTCATAGCCGGGCGGGCCATAAGCTTCGGTGAGTTGTTTGATGAGGTCTTTCAAGGGCTGTTGCCTCCAGTAGCTTTAGTAAGAATTATAAGCTTAATTTTGAGCGGAAAAAAGTGCGGACGACGTCCATTGCTTCAACAGCCCCTTGGGCTTCTTCCAGGCTGGTAAAGCGGCCAGGATAGCGGACGTCAACCCCATAGTTGTTTAGCAAATCCATTTGAACGCGAATAGTAGCAAAAGTTTCATCTCGTTTTTGGCAAAGTTCCAGCAGTTCCAGCAAATTGTGAGTACGGGCAAACTCAATGGCATGATAAACCAGATAAGCTTTGCCATATTTTTCGGCGCACTGTTGGCAATGATAGCAAGCGGAGTCTGTAATATTAAGCAACCGTAATTTGAGCAATTCGGTAGCGGTAACGTAGTCGCCTTCGGCTTTCTGCACCCACTCAAGCACGTAACTATTGGGAGGACTTTCGGGATCGTTCATTGTTCGCTCACCCCAATACAGAGGTGTTTTGTCCCGCTCATAGAGAATTTTGCCCTTCGTCATGATCTCCCGTAAAAAAAAGTCTCCCAGTGGAATACGTTGGGCAATTTCTTGGGGCGTCCAAACCATAAGATCAAAACTAAACGGCGCTTGTAGAGAAAAGGCAATTTCCCGTTGCTTTTGCTTGGGCACGTCTGTTTCCATCACCACCAACAAATCAACGTCACTCCCTGGTCTTGGCTGGCCATAAGCATAGGAGCCAAAGAGGATGATTTTCTCCGGATCGAAGGTGTGAGCAATATGATTTACCACAGCCTGAATAGCTTCGGCTGAAACTCGTTCGCTCGGTTTGATTTTTGATACTTGAACCTTTAAATCTTTGAGCACAATTACCACTCCTGCTCCGGCAGACGCCGCAGCGTGGCTTGCATCAGTTTGACGGTGTTCCAAAAATCGGCCAGGTCCAAAATTGCAGCCGGGGAATGAATGTAACGGGCTGGCACGCTGACCACTGCCGAGGGCACACCCTCGCGGGTCAAATGCACCGCGCCGGCGTCGGTGCCGCCGATACCCGGCCGCTTGAATTGATGGGGCACACCTTCGGTCTCAGCCGTGTTGATGAGCAAGTCTACCAGCCGCCGGTCGGCAATAAAGCTGCAATCCATCACCGTAATGGCCGGGCCGTTCCCCAGGCGGGGAAAACCCTGGTAAGTTTCATCCTCCGGGGCGGGCAAATCGTCGGCGGCGGTGCATTCCATCACAAAGGCCAGGTCAGGGTTGGCCGCAAAGGTAGCCACGCGCGCCCCGCGCAGCCCAATCTCTTCTTGCACGGTGAACACGGCCACCAGGTCAACCGGGTAATCACCTTTAAGCAGTTCCACCAGCACCGCGCAGCCGGCTCGGTTATCAAAAGCCTTGCCTTTGACCAGGCCCTGCTCCGGGCGTGGCCGGTTTTGCCCTCCCAGGTAACCAAATTTGGTGGCAAAGGTGGCAAAATCACCCAATTTAATATTGCCGCTGCCCTCGCCCACGTCAATATACATCGAGTTGATGCCATCAACCCGGTCATACTCCCCTTTGCGCAGCAGGTGAACCGGCTTCAACCCGATGACGCCGGGCGTCCGCTCCTGGCCCACCACCACCGCCTTGCCCAGCAGCACCCGCTGGTCAAACCCGCCAATAGCCTTAAATTTCAAACGGCCATTGTTTTTGACCTCGGCGATGATGAAGCCAACTTCGTCCATGTGGGCGGTCACCATCACCTGCAGCGGCCCGGCTGAGCCATTGCCCCGGCGTTTGCGGGTGACAAAGAGATTACCCATGGTATCCAGCCGCCACTCGTCGGCATAGGGCTTAACAGCCTCGATGATGATTTTTCTCACCTCATCTTCAACACTGGATACGCCAAAAGCATTGGAGAGTTGTTCTAATAGCATAGGCTTCCTCACAAGAGACTTTGAAGATTTTAGTCCACACCGGCAGGATAGACAAGAAAGTTGAGGTATAATATGGAGTAGACAGGAGGCGGTAAATAGTTATTGGTTATTGGTAATGAGTTATTGCGCTCGCTTTGTCCCCAGGAGGCCCGGAAGGGCTCCGCGCCTCTGGCGGCGTGCCTTCCCATAGGGGGCCTTTGGCTCTGGCAAATTACCAATCTCCAATCTCCAATTACCAATTACCATACCATGACCCAAACTCGTCTTTTTCAGATTGACCCCCAAAATCCAGACCCGGCTGCCCTGGCCACTGCGGCAGAGACCCTGCGGGCCGGAAAGCTGGTGGCCTTTCCCACCGAAACGGTTTATGGATTGGGGGCCAATGCACTGGATGCCAGCGCCATTCAACGCATCTTTGCCGCCAAGCGCCGGCCCACCTCCGATCCCATCATCGCGCACCTGGCTTCGGCGGCGCAACTGCCAGAAGTGGCCGTGCATATCCCGCCGGTGGCCTGGGCCTTGATTGAGCAATTTTGGCCCGGCCCGCTTACCCTCGTCTTAAAGCGCCATCCCCGTGTGCCGGCCATCCTCTCGGCTAACCTGGAGACCATCGCTGTGCGCTCGCCCAACCACCCCATCGCCCTGGCCCTGCTCCGAGCGGCGGCTGTGCCGGTTGGCGCGCCCAGCGCCAATTTGTTTGCCCACCCCAGCCCCACCACCGCCCAGCACGTGCGTGAAGATTTGAGCGGCCGGGTAGAAGTGGTGCTCGACGGCGGCCCGGCTGCAATTGGGGTCGAGTCGACCGTGCTGGATGTGACCCAGGCTATCCCGGTGGTGCTGCGCCCCGGCGGAGTGCCCCTGGAGGCGCTGCGCCGCCATCTGCCGGAGGTTAGACTCAACCCTCGTTATGTGTCGCTGGATGACCCGGCCGGCGCTGCGCCTTCGCCGGGGATGTTGAGCAAACATTACTCACCGCAGGCCAGGGTGTGGCTCTTTACCGGCCCGCTGCCCCAGGTGCTCGCCCACATGCAGGTCACGGCCCGGCAGCTTACCGCCGCCGGGCAAAGCGTCGGCATTTTGCTGCCCGATGAAGAGCAGACCCACTTTAGCCACCTCCCGGCCCGGTTCATCCGGCTCGGCTCCGCCACCGATTTGAGCTACATTGCCGCCAATTTATTTGCCGGAATGCGGGCTTTGGACAGACAGGGGGTTGAGGCGATTTTGGTTAGAGATTTTGGCCGCGAGGGGTTGGGCCTGGCTATTTGGGACCGGCTTTTTAGAGCCGCCGAAGGGCAGGTTATTGCGGTGAGCGGGTTTCCAACTTGAGACGGACTGCCCCAATGCCAATCACATCCCCATTAGCCAGTGGGGTAGGTTTGGAGAGGGGCAGTTCATTGAGCAAGGTGCCGCTGTGGCTGCCCAGGTCTTCCAGCCACCACACCCCCCGCGCCTCGCTCAAGCGGGCGTGCCGGGCAGAAACTGCCGCTTCGGGCAGGACGATGGTATTTTGGCTGTCGCTGCCCACCAAAGTGACCGGCTGAAGCGGCAGCGTCTCGCCCACGCTGAGGGCTTTGGTTCCATTGGCGGCCACCACCCGCAGTTGGGAGGCCGGCGGCATTACGGCCAAAGACTCCTGTTCGGCCTGTTTCAAACTACGCCAAACAATATAAAAGGCAACTCCCAGGAAGATGTAGAGGAGAGCCGTTGCCAAAATTCGCAAGCCAAGTAAAATCCACTCCAGACTCACGGGTGTATCCTATGTCAGGTTTTGCTACGGTGGATTATAGCTGAAGCGCGCTGATTTTCAAAGGGATGCTTTACAGTCATATGGACACATTGATTTCCTGCCTCTGCTTGGCTTCCTTTTTTGTGCCGAGCGCCTTTGGGGTGGGCCTCACCTTGTTTCTGGAAAAATCTTTTGGCGGTCGAGCCTACTGGATAGGTTGGCTTTTGCCGTTGATTTTGCTGGCCGGCTTGTACGGGGCCGAGGTACTGCGGATGGGGGCGACTCCCTGTGAACCTGTCGAGAGTTTAAAGTGCGGTGAGCAGGCGGCATACACGCTGATTTTGTTTGTGGGGACTTTCTTTTTGACGGCGATTGTGAATGGCCTGGCCCAAGCTGCCCTGTTTTGGTTTAGGCAAACGCGGCGGCAGGTATTGAGTTGACGACAATCTATAAAGTACCATTAAAATTTAACGCAAAGATGCCGGGGGGCAAAGGCGCAAAGACAATGTGCCCTTTGGGTAAAAGTAAATCTTTGCCTCTTAGCGGCTTTGCGCCTTTGCGTTAAAAATTTTTTATCGGTACATGTTGGTTTGTAACCTTTGCCGTAACGAACAAAAGACGATCCTTAACTAAACTGTAAACATGAGATTCTATCGGAAATAAGGAAAAGCCAGGTGACAGGCACTTTTGAACACTAAATATAG
>CAZDMM010000320.1:0-8050 GCA_964505845.1 uncultured Caldilineaceae bacterium | reverse complement strand
GGATGGCATCACCCAGGATAGCAGTTAGATTCGACGCGCCGGCTTGGGTGGCTCGTGCTTTGAGGCGTTCAATCATCCCTGGTTGGATATCCAGCCCTACGACTTCACCCTCAGGCAGAACACGTTGAGCGGCAGGAATTAACAATCGTGCTGGCCCCGGTCCTATTTCCACGACTCGTTGACCGGGTTGTAGCCCCTAGCGAGCTAAGGTTGTCTGCGTGCCGGCCAGCTTGTCCCTTAACGGATTAGTTAAACTTCCGGCTAACCAAGTGGACAGGGCAGTGAACAACGGCGGCTGGCCCAGCGCCATCCCAGACTCACCCCTACGGCAGCTAACAAGAGCAAACCAACGAATCTAAAGAATTTCATGACCTGGACTCCATGAAGTTCTATCTATCAGCAGGATATGATAGCCAGCATTTTTGTATAAACTCCAAATCTCGCCGTTGCTTAACTGGGTACCAAAGGCGGACATGAGTTAACGGCTACTTGGGGTAACTGGCAAAAACCTCCATTTTGCCCAATTTATCAAAGCAATCACCTCAAAGGGTTCGGGCGCAGCTCCTGCCACCTCCATTCCCGGTAAGCCGGCAGACATACCCGCTACAGCTAGCCCAATAATGGCAGGTCGTTCGGCTAACAACCACCGAATTTCAGCCACAGGCACGTTTTCCTTCCCTTACCCAATACCTCTAGATAAACCAATAAAGCAAAGTTTCGTTAATCCCAACAAGCACAAATATGATTCCAGCCGCGTGGCGCAGCCACACATCGGCTGCTTTGAACCGCTTCACAAAGTGCCTCACGTTCACTGTGCCGGAGGCAAACAGTCCCGCCAGCACCAGGACTGGCAGCGAGGTACCAACGGCAAAGATACCAGGCAGGAAGACACCTCCCGACGAGCTGAGGGCCAGCGGCAGAGTCAAACCGAAGAACAACCAGAACAACGTCGGACAAAAGGTGAAGGCGAAGGCCACGCCCAGCAGGTAGGCCGGGAGCATCCCCTGCTGCTGACCCACTCTGGCCTGGAGCCAAATCGAGACCTGTCCACCGAGAGACACCCGAGGCCGGAACAAGCCTAGCATTACCAGACCCACTCCAATCAGTAGCGGACCCATCGCTCGCCGGGCGAAGACGATTACCGGGATAGCGGTCGGGCTGAGTTGGTCAAGCTGCCAGCCGAGCCAAATGATCATCCCTCCGACCAGCAAGTAGACTGTGACTTTACCGGCCACAAAGGCCACCGTCCGCAGCCAGAGTCGCCGCGGCTCAGCCACATCACGCGATAGAAAGGCCAGGGTGGCCACACTGCCGCTTAACTGGCAGGGCGCCGTCGCGCCGATGAGCCCAAACAGCAAGGCCGAGGCCAGGGGGATGTTAAGCGAGTCGGCCAGGCTGCCGAGAGGGAGAGCGAGCCAGGCGGTCAGGCTGCTCAACCAGGCGTAATATTGACTGATAATTTCTCCCATTGCTAAAAGTCCAATCAGTCTAAGTGGGTCGAGACAGGCCGGCTAAAGCGGCCGGGCCACGATGTTACGCCCTGGATGTTGCCGGTGTAAGGCCAACCCTCTCTGCTCCCAGTTTAACCCAAAAGAAAAGGGACTAACAGCGCTGAATGACCCGGCTTCACCCCCGCCAAATGGCGGGGGTGGCGGCGGGCCATGTGGCGCTGTTGCGCCGGCCTCACCTCGGCTACACTACGATTGTGTTTTTTTATGAGATTTTCAAGCGAGGTACCGATCTATGGAGAGTTCTTTTCCCCTACAAAATGAAACCATACCGGAAGATGTTCCTGTCCGACGGGGTTATGGCCGGATCGTGGTCGTGGGCCTGGTAGTGGCTTTACTGGGCTTACTGGGCTGGGGGCTGCGGGCCAGAGCCGGCGGCCCAGTCGAGAATGGGGTCGCCCCAGATTTTAGCCTGACTACGTTTGAGGGCCAGACGGTTACACTGGGCGAGCTGCGCGGCAAAGTGGTCATTATCAACTTCTGGGCCAGTTGGTGCGTACCCTGCCGGCAAGAAGCGGCTTACCTGGAAAGTACCTGGCGCGCCTATAAAGACAAAGGTGTCGTCTTTGTCGGGGTGAACTACGTGGATGCCGAACCGAATGCCCGGGCTTACCTGGATGAGTTTGACATTACCTATCCCAGCGGCCCGGATCCCGCTCAAAAAATTGCCAGAACCTACCGGATCAAGGGCGTGCCGGAAACGTTTTATGTGGATAAGGCCGGCCAGTTGCGGGGGGTCCAGATCGGCCCGTTTTCTCCGCCGACCCTGGAGGAAAAAATCAATGAACTACTGGCTGAAAAATCGCCGGCAACGGGGAGTTTAGGGCAATGATCAACGATTTTGGCTTTATCACTCTAATCCTGTCCGCCCTATCCTCACTGTACGCGCTTTTCGCCGCTGTGCGGGGACGCAATGACCCGGCCGGCCCGTGGCTGGCCAGCGCCGGGCGAGCCACCATCGCCGCCTTTGGCCTGTTGACCGTTTCCGCCGCGGCGGTTGTCTACGGTTTGGTCAGCGGCGACTTTCAAGTTAACTACGTCTACCAGACCTCGGCGATCTCGATGCCGACGCTGCTCAAATTTACCGCTCTATGGGGTGGGCAGGAAGGCTCGATTCTGTTCTGGACCTGGCTGATGGCGGCCTTTGCCGCCGCCGTGATGGTCCGCAAGTGGGATACGGACCGCCTGCTGATGCCCTGGGTCATTGTGGTCACGGTCGGAACCCTGCTCTTTTTCCAGTTCCTGTCCCTGTTCATCGCCAATCCCTTTGAGCGGCTGTGGTTTGTCGGCGAAGACCTGGTCCAGTCGGTCTGGCAGCCGGCCGGGGGCTGGCCCGCTGTACCCCGCGACGGGCAGGGGCTAAATCCGCTGCTGCGGCATCCGGGCATGGTCGGCCACCCGCCGACGCTGTACCTCGGTTTTGTCGGTTTCGTTATCCCTTATGCCTTTGCGATGGCCGCGCTCATCACCGGTCACGCCGATAACACGGCCTGGATTCGCACCACGCGCCGCTGGACGCTGGTCGCCTGGCTGTTCCTCTCGATTGGGCTGATTCTGGGTGGGCGCTGGGCCTACGACGTGCTGGGCTGGGGCGGCTACTGGGGCTGGGACCCGGTCGAAAACGCCAGCTTTATGCCCTGGCTGACCGGCACCGCCTTTCTGCACTCGGTCATGATCCAGGAGAAGCGGGGGATGCTCAAGGTCTGGAATATGATCCTGATTATCCTGACCTACAGCCTGATGCTGTTTGGCACTTTTATCACCCGCAGCGGGGTCATCTCATCGGTTCACTCTTTCGCCGAGTCGGCGATTGGCCCGGCTTTCTTTATCTTCATCAGTGTCACTTTCCTGGCGTCGCTGTACCTCCTGCTGACCCGGCTGAAGACCCTCAAAAGCGAGCACGAGTTAGATGCCCTGCTCTCGCGCGAATCGATCTTTCTGCTGCAAAATTTACTTTTCCTGGGGATTGCCTTTGCCACCTTCTGGGGGACCATCTTCCCGATGCTGAGCGAGCTGGTGGTGGGCGAAAAAATCACGGTCGGCCCGCCCTTTTATAACCGGGTCAACGGCCCTCTTTTTGCCGTCCTGGTGCTGACGATGGGTGTTGCACCTCTCTTTGCCTGGCGCAAGCAGTCGGCGGCCCGGTTAGGCCGCGCCCTATGGCTGCCTTTTGCCCTGGCCGCCGGCATAACCGCAGGACTTTTCGTGTTGGGTGTCACCCAGCCGATGGCTTTGTTCGGTTACTGGCTGGTCGCCTTTGTCGGCCTGGCCACGCTGTGGGAATTCGGCAAGGGGGTCCGGGCGCGGATGAACCACGGCAAACACCCTCTGTTAGCCCTGTTCCGGCTATTGGGCCGCAACCGGCGGCGCTACGGCGGTTATGTCGTTCACCTGGGGGTGGTGATGATGGCCCTGGGGGTGGTCGGGACTAACTTTTTCCAGCAGGAGACCCAGGGGATGCTGGCTCCGGGCGAGAGTATGCACCTGGGCGGGTACACCCTCACCTACGACTCGCTGCGCCAGTACGCCCTGGAAGGGGGCGACCGGCAGGTCACCGAAGCCAAAGTTAACCTGTTCCAGGATGGCCGGTTGGTGACGGCGCTCAAACCACACAAAGATTTTTTCCTCAGCACCCAGCAGCCGCTCAGCATTCCGGCGGTGCTCAGCCGGCCGGGGGAGGACGTGTATGTCCTGCTGGTGGGCTGGGAGGAAGCCAGCTCTGGTGGGGCAACCTTTAAGATTTATCTCAACCCGCTGGTCAACTGGGTCTGGCTGGGCGGGCTGGCCTTGATTATCGGTACCCTGTTCGCCGCCTGGCCGGAGCGGCAGGCTGCCGCCTCCTGGACCACAACCCGCCAGCCGGTGCTGGGTGTGCCGGCCAAGTAGAGAGGAGAGATCAATGAAGCGTTTATTTCCGAGGTTCTTATTTGCCCTGATGATGTTACTACTGTTGGGGAGCGTCGCTTACGCCCAGCGGCCAGTCAGCGACGACGAGGTCAATGCCGTGGCCAAAAAGTTGTACTGCCCGGTTTGCGAAAGCACGCCGCTGGATGTATGCCCGACTCAGGCTTGCAAGGACTGGCGGGAGATGATCCGCCAACAGTTGAGTGAGGGCTGGACCGAAACAGAGGTACTGGCTTACTTTGAAGCCAAATTTGGACCCCAGGTGTTGGCCCAGCCGCCGGCGCGAGGCTTTACCGCCCTGGTCTGGATTTTGCCTATGATAGCCCTGGCCGGCGGCGCGGTCTTCTTATGGTTGTTATTACGCCGCTGGCAGAGCCGCCGCCTTGGGCCAGAGCCGCCGGAGGCAGCGGCCGGGCCGACGGGCTCGCTTAACGTGGCCCCGGACCTGCTGGCTCGAATTGAACAGGAAGTTGAAGCTCGGTTTTGAGAGAAAGGATTCGATAAAATGGAGTGGCTGGCAATTGTGATGGGTGTGGGCGTCGCCGTAGGTCTGGTGGCCTACCTGACCCAGCCCTGGTGGGGGCGGCAGGGCGAAGACAAACTGGTATTAGCTGGCGCGGCAACTGGGTCGGGTCCAACCCCGGTCGAGCAGCGGGAGGCCATCCTGACGGCTCTGCGCGACCTGGATTTTGATTACGAGGTTGCCAAAATAACCGAAGAGGACTATAGCCTGCTGCGTCCGAGTCTCCTGGCCGAGGCGGCGGCGGTGATGTCGCAAACACCTATCCGGGAGACTACGGCTGAGCCCAACCTGGACGATTGGATTGAAGCTCAAATTTTAGCCGTTCGCCGGAATCTGCATTCCCCAGCGACCTCATCAGTTCAACCTGACCTCGCCTGCGCTGCTTGTGGCCGGCCGGCTTGTTCCAGTGATGTGTACTGCACGGGCTGTGGCACGCGGCTGCAACAGGACTGCCCGGAGTGTGGGAGTCCTGTCCGGACAACGGATCGTTTTTGTGCCGGTTGTGGTGTTGAGTTGACCCTGGCTCTGTCTGGCTGAGCCAGGAAGGGGTTATGGCAAGTATGTACAATTTCTTTCGCCGACCTAGCCATGATCGCCTGGTAGGGATCGGGCTGGGGGTGGTCATCTTGGTGGTTGGGTTAGGTTGGCTGGGGGTTGATCGGCTGTTCACCAGCCGGGACACCTTTAGCCTGCCGGCCCGACTGGCCGGGTTGCCCCTGGTCGAGCAGGTATCGGGCCAGCCGGCTTTAACTGAGATCCAGTACCTCCATGGTCAGGATTTCACCCTGGTAGATGGGGCCGTGGCTCGATATGGTAATGGCACTGCTACGGTTTGGGTTTCCAGTGCCCCAACATCCTCACTAGCCACTCGCCAGGTTCAGGCCATGACTGAGCGCATTGCCGAGGGAAATTCTCCTTTTAGCTCTCACGGTCAAAGTGAGGTGGCGGGCATCACTATCTACATGTTGACCGGAATGGGTCAGGTTCACTACTACTTCCAGCTTGGCCGGCAGGTAGTCTGGCTAGCCATTACCGCACAACAGGCCGAACAGGGCTTGGCCGAACTGATCCATTATCTCACTAAAGATGCTGCTGTCTCTCAGCGACAGCAGTAATCCTGTAGTTGTTTTAGATCTGGATTTGTTGCACAATGCCTTTAACGAATGGATAATTTATGATGCTTTGGTTTAAATTCACTTCAGTCAATCTGTGTTGTTGCGCGTGTATCGGTAGGATGGTGGACCTTGCTGCTGATATAGGCATTTGACCATTTAATTAGAAGATTAGCCCACCGCCCTGAGGATTGTTGCTTGTTTGGTGGGTAATGTGATTACTCACTTAATTGATAATGCCGCCGAGAACCATCCGGCGGCATTTTTGTTTTCTAGCGGTAGAAGGATCAGGTAGAGCTTTGCAAAAATTTCACATCCCTTTAGAACTAGAACCATCGCTGCACCCATGGAGCGATATATCATATTGTAGCCGTATTAACGAAAGGAGACTTTCCTCTTGAGTAATTCATCAAAATCATCAACCAATCTCTGGCCTCATCTGAATGAAGATTGGGGCGGTCATCGTCGGGCTGATCCTAGCCTCCTGGTTTACCTGGGCATGTTGGAGAAAATACCCTAACCTGCTCAAGCTAATTCTCGGCACCTTACAACCCACCAAGGGTGAAGTTTATATTCACGGCCAATCCCTAAACGACCAGCCTGGGCCCCAGGTTGGCTACGTACCGCAGTTGGAAACTGTGGATTGGAATTTTCCTGTAACGGTTGAGGAAGTTGTGTTAATGGGCCGAGTCTGGCGGGTAGGCATCTGGCCGTGGCCTAGCGCCGACGACAAACGGCGGGTACAAAACGTGTTGGAGTGATTAGACATTCGTGATCTGGCCGGGCGGCACATCCGCGATCTCTCCGGAGGACAACAACAGTGGGTCTTTCTTGCTCGCGCCCTCATTGCCGAACCTGATCTTTTGGTCTTGGATGAACCCACGACCGGGGTAGATATGCGCACAGCAGAGAATGTATTACATATGTTGGCTGATCTTAATCGGCAAGGTATCAGTATTCTCATGACCACACACGATCTAAACGCAGCGGCAGCCCACATACCCTGGGTTGTCTGCCTAAACCGGCGTGTTATCGCTCAAGGGACACCAGAAGATGTGTTCAAAGTGGAAATTTTGAATGAGACTTATCAGGGCGACATGCTGGTTATTCGGCAAGATGGGATACTCTTTGTGCAACAAAAGCCGCACAGCCACACCTATTATGAAGTTGTACCAAATCCTGTACTGGGCCACGCTAAGGAATCTGAAGATGGATATATTACTCGAACCATTTCAGTTTGAATTTTTTCGGAATGATCCCATTGCGGCCGTACCGGTGGGTGGGCTGTGTGGCCTTATTGGGGTTTATATTGTCTTGAGAGGCATGAGCTACATTGGCCACGGTCTATCGCACGCCATCTTTGGCGGGGCGGTCGTAGCTTTTGTGATGACCTGGAACTTCTATGTAGGCGCAGGTATATGGGGCTTTATGGCAGCGGTGCTCATTAACCAGACTGTACGACGTACAAAAATTAATGCTGATGCAGCCATCGGGGTTATCACCACGGCTAGTTTTGCCGTTGGGGTGGCTTTGATTAGCCGCTATCGGAGCTTCACTCGCTCATTTGATGCTGCCCTCTTTGGTAACATCCTGGGCGTGACTCAACAGGATGTGTGGGTGGTCGCCGGAGTGACACTGATGGTCACCGCTATCATCTTCTTTGCCTACAAGCAATTGCTATTCACCACCTTTGATGCCGAGGTAGCGCAAGTTTATGGGGTCAGAACGGAATGGATAGATACTCTCTTTGCACTAATCCTCGCTGCGGCGCTCATTGCCTCAATGCAGATTTTGGGCGTTACCTTGATTGCAGCAGCACTGGTTATCCCAGCTATCACTGCTCGGTTACTGACCGATAGCTTCAATCGCATGATTATATTTTCAGCTCTTATGGGTGCTTTAACCGGCTTCACTGGCATGTATCTGAGCTATTACGTGGATGTCGCTTCGGGCGCTTCCATTGTTTTGGTTCAAGCTCTTATCTTTGGCTTGGTCCTGACTAT